>JAVBYK010000438.1 GCA_030824095.1 bacterium | reverse complement strand
ATGTGCGCGGCAGCCGAATCATTCTTGTTGCTCCGCCTGCCCGCTGCAGACGCGCAGGTGGCGCGGGTCAGCAGTCTGCTGGAGCGCATCGCCCAAGACACCTCCATCGTGTCCGTGGATGATGTGATAGCCATTAGTGGGCTGAACAAACGCGGCCTGCAACGGCTGTTTCAAAGGTATGTGGGTGTTGGCCCCAAGTGGGTGATACAGCGCTACCGCCTGCACGAGGCGATTGCCCAGGTGCAGGCCGGCAAGACGCTGAGCTGGACCGCGCTGGCGCTGGAGTTGGGCTACTTTGACCAGGCCCACTTTGTGCGCGACTTTCGCCAGCTGGTAGGCATGGCGCCAGGTGAATACCAGAAAAGCCTGTCGGAGGCTGGCGCCCTTTGAAGCGAAAGACATCGGCTGCTTACCCGCCAGGCCTGTGCGGTACAGTGAGCCGCGGCACTTCAGCACGTACCCCAGCACACCCTATGGATATTTTCAGCATTCTTTTTGCGTACGCATCCATGGCTTTCGTGGCTGCCGGTGGCCTGTGGTACATCAAGATGGGTGTGTTGGCCGTGGTGCTGGTGGCCGGGCTGTGGCTGGTGTGGCGACTGCGTGCACGGCCGGGGAGTGCTGTGTCGGCGGGGATGGTGTTGACCCTCATGGTGGTAGTGATCGGCAGTGTGCAGGCGCCCACCCGGCGAGACATGTATGGCGATCCGCGCCTGGAGGTCAGCATGGCCCAGCGTGACAAGGTGATAGCCCGATGCGAAGCCGAGCTGAACCAGTTGACCCGCAGCTACTACGCGGTTGACTCCATTGCCGATACTGTCACGGGGCTGGATACGCGCTCCTTGTTGCGATTGTTGCTGAACCGGCGCCTGGCCTTTGTCGAAGTCAAGGTGCAGCGGTTGCCCGGCAAGCCGCCTTTTATCGTGCGTTCGCGCAGCCCAATGGACCCGGCCTGGACCGTGAACCAGGATGCTGCAACTTACGCCCACATAGACTTGGCTCCCCGCGGCGCCGGAACCTGCGTTCCCGATGCGGAACTGCCCGTCTCGGCGCGGGATGAATTGGCTGCAACGCCGCTACCCGCGGGCCAATGCCTGCGTATACGCCCGGTGGCGCAAGCGACTGCGCGCCATGTGCTGAACTATCAGAACGATCCCGCCTCCCTTCATGGCCAGTTGGGCTTCTACCAATTGATAGACACCCATAGCAATCAGGTGTTGGCGCAATTGCCCACGTACGACAAACCGCAGCAGGTGACCTCCGAATTTGGGGTGGGCACACTCAGTCCGCATCACCAGCGGGCTGGTTGCCGTGAACCCATGATGGCACTGATGGACCGTTTGGTGCGGGCGGGCACCACCAGCCCGTAGCACAGTCTGCGATGGATATGAGTTGGTCTATGTCAGCTCCTGGCACCCGCCCACGGCATGGCCCGATTCTTCCCCTGGCGCTTGGCGACGTACATGGCTTCGTCGGCATGGTGCAGGAGCTGCATGGAGTCGCGGGTGTCGGCCGGCGCCAGGGCGTAGCCGATGCTGGCGCTGACCTGGTCTCCGGCCGCTTCCGCCACGGCCTTGATGGAGATGCGCAGGTGTTCAGCAAGTGCTTCGGCACCCGTTTGTCCGTTCACCCGCGCCAGCACCAGAAACTCATCACCGCCGAAGCGCCCGACAGCATCCTCAGCCCGAACCGCGCCACGAAGGGCTCTGGCAACGTCGGCCAGCAGCCGGTCGCCAACATGGTGGCCTTTTTCGTCGTTGACGGCCTTGAAACCATCTAGGTCAATGAAGAACAGGGCATATTCCAGATCGGGGTCGGCAATCGAGCATTCGATGAAGGACATCATCGTGTGGCGGCTCAGGGCGTCGGTGAGTGCATCGCGCTCGACACTGCGACGCAATTTCTCCTGCGTGTCGGTCAGGTCATGCACATCGGTGGTGACGGTGTAGACGCCCACCACTGACCCGGCCTCATCAATGTCGGGCACATAGCTGGTACGCATCCAGCGGGGGCCATTGACCAAGCCATCCACCAGACGGGAAAAGTGCGCCGCGTCACCGGCCAGCGCCCTCCCATAGTAGGGCTGCTGTTCCAGCCAACTCGCCTCGCCGCGCACAGCACTGACGTGGCGCCCCACGGCATGGTTGGCCGGGATGCCGGTGATGGTGCTCCATGCCTTGTTGACGAAACGCAGAATGCAGTCACCATCGACATAGGTCAGCGGGGAGGGGATGTTTTCGGTGAAGCGGTCCAGCCGCTTTCGGGCTGCAATGAGCGCGTCGCGGGCGATGACGTCTTCGTGGATATCGGTCGCAATGGTAAAGACCGAGGCAACCGAACCCCCTTCGTCCGCATCCGGAAACACCTGCATCCGCGCCCAGCGCTGAGGGTGTGGCGGATGCGTGAGCAAGCGTTCATAGCTGGCGATTGCGCCACCAAAGGCGGATTCGAACGCGGGTTTCGCCGCCGCCCAGGCTGCAGCACCATAGAGTTCTTCGAGTGTTTTTCCGATCAGCTGCTCGTGTGGACGGCCCGACCAGGCCAGATAGGGTGCGTTGCAGTAGACAAGGCGCGCGTTCGCGTTCCAACGACCGATTGGCAGCGCAATCACATCGGCAAGGCGCTCGATGTGGAGGGTCTGAGCGTTCTGCGAGTTTGGCATTTCTCGAAATGGCCCGCGATGGTGTTGAGGAGGTTGGCTCCATGCCAATCCGAATGAGCCGCCCTCAAAAATTCATTCTATAGCTGAAACCCTCCACGCATACACCTGGTTCGGGCAGAGCCTTTTGAATTTGGCGAACGAACCGGGCGCCTACTTCACCGCAGTCTTCGCGTCGCGCACCAGTTGTCCGCAATCGCTGTCCTTGCCGGGGCCTGTGTCGATCAGCGGGATCAATGCCAGAAACGGATTGAGTGCGCCGAGCAACGCCGCGCCGGCCGCGCGCAGTGCCACGCGTCCCTTGTCCACGCCAACCTGGGGTTTTGCAAAACTGCCGCGCACCTGGATGGGGCTGCGCAGCGCCAGCGGGCTGGTGGTCTTGGTGCGTGGATTGAGCACCAGGTCCAGTTGTTCATGCGCCAGATCAATGCTGCCGCTGCCAAACAGCGTGGTGACTTCGGTGTCAACGACCAGTGCATTGGTTTGCATGACCCCGCGCTTCACATCAAAGTCTGCCACCACGCAACGCAGCTTCACTTGCTTGTCGCCGGTCAGTGTCAGCGTCACGATCTCCCAGATATGCAAGCCGGCCTTTTCCATCAGCAAACGGCTGACCCGACCGCCCGATACGACGAGACCCAGCTTGCCGGTGGACGTGGCCAGCATGCTGCCTACCGAGTTGCCGCTGCCCGCCAGATCAAACTCGCCGTTGAGTTCGCCCAGGCTGCTTTTGGTCAGCTCCACGGTCGGGAACAGCCGGGACAGCAACAGTTTGCGGGCGCGCAGCTTGGCCCGCGCCTGGATGGGGCTGCCGCGCCCGTCCAGTGTGATGTTGGCGGTGAGTTGTCCGCCAGCAAAGCCGAACGCCAGCGGCTCCAGCGTCAGCACCTTGTCCTGCAACTTCAGGTGGACTTGCAGGTCTTCCAACGGCAAGGCCTTGTTGCGTGCGATGGTCTTGGCTTGCAGGCGCACGTCGGCATCCACAGAGCCCCAGCGCTCGGTATGGAAAGGCAAATCTGGCATCACGCGCGTCGTGGCGGCGGTGCCGGGCTGGGCAACCGCTTGCGTCACGCTGCCAGGGCGTGCGCCAATCACTGGCCCCAGATCGTCCAGCGCCAATGTCCGCGAGCGCACATCCGCGGTCAACAGGGGGCGCTTTCCACCACTCACAATTTGTGCAAACCCCGCAATGTCGCTGGCGCCCACTCGCCCGGTGAATTGCTCATAGCGCCAGGTTCTTCCGCTGTGCAGCAGGTGGCCCTCGGTCGAATAGGCGCGCGTCGCAGGGAACGCGATGCCCAGCAGCGGGTACAACTGCTCCAGGCTGTCGCCTTTGAGCACCATGTGCATGTCCAGGGCAGTAAGCGCCAGCAAGCCCGTCACCGTGCCATTCACCTTGACCTGCGTGCGCCCCAGCGTGGCGTCCACCGAGAGCGGATAGGGCTGCGCGGTGTCGCGCAACGTCAGCACGGGGCCGCCATTGCCCTGCGCCTTGACTGGCAAGCCCTTGAACTGGCCCTGGGCCGCAAAGGCCAGTTCGGTGGCGCCACCACGGGTCTGGGTGTTGTTGGTGGATAGCTCGCCGCGCAGATGGATCTTTTGCGCCGTGTCGTCATAGCCCAGTGTTGCGTGGTTCACCAGGATGCGCCCCAGCCAGATGCGTGCATCTTCATTCTGCTGCTGCAGGTCCAGCAGCCAGCTTCGGCGCCCATCCGGCGCCTGCTCCAGAAATACCACCGCATGGTCCAGCAGCACTTCGGGGAACGCCAGTTTGCGCAGCAGCAGTTGCGTCATGTCCAGTGACACTTCCACACCCTTCGCGGCCAGCATCTTCTCTTCCCGCGCCCAGGCCGGGTTGGCAAATTCCACTTTGTCGGCGCGCAGGCGTGCCACGGGCCAACCCAACTTCACGGTCAGGTCCCCCTCGATCTGCAAGGTGCGTCCGGTCTTCTCCAGCGTGTAGCGCTCCAACGGTGCGCGCATCCAGTTCCAGCCGAACAGCGCGACGAACGAAGCGGCCAGGAAAAGCGTCATCAGTGCGGCCGAAATGGCCCATCCGAGGACGCGAAGCAGGTGAGGGCGTTTCATTTGGTCATTGGTGTCGTGTCGCTACAAACTGCGCCAGCTCGTTCAGCACGCTTTGCACGACGGTGTTGGCGGCGTCCACACCACCTTGAGGTGTGGCGCTGGCCGAGGCGGACTCTCCACTGAATTCACGCCAGGCCATCACCCGGCGTGTCTTGTCGTCGAGCAGGAAGGCACGCAGTGCAAACTGCACGCGGCTGGGGTTGCCCTGAAAGTTGTGCTGTAGCCGCACGATCTCCGTCTCCAGACGCAGGTCACCGGAGGCACTGGCCGGGGTCACGACCACCGCACCAAAGGCGCCTGTGCCCTCCAATGCAGAGGCTAGCAAGGGTCCGAGCATGCGGGCCGGCGTGTCCACCCATTCGCTGTGCGCAAAGTATTCCAGTTGGTAGTCGTGGCGCACAAAGATAATCCGCTGGCTGTCGAATCCGGCCGCCGCGCGCGTCGGTGTAATGATCAGCGTGGGCAGGGTGCGCGTGGCGTTATCCGTTGAGCGCAAACGCGCTGCGTTGGGCGCCACGTTGAGCGCAAAAAAGGCAGGCGGCTCGGTCGCACTGGGCTGCAGCACGCTGCAGGCACCGAGGGCCCAAACGCACAACAGCACGGAAACGCTGCGCGCAGCCCGCATGCCTGCGAGGCGACGTTTAAATGACTTCATGGTTTGTTCCCTGTTTCGCCCGGACCTTCTGGCACGGGTGTGCGCCCGAAAATCAGACCGCGCGGGTCGCGCCGGGTCTGGTCGGTCAGCCGCCGCAGTGAACCGGATAGCAGGCTCAACTCCCCCAGCAGCCGTTCCAGTTCGGGCAATGTTTCCGAGCTGAAATGCTTGACGTCGGCACCAATCACATCCACCGTCTTGCCCGCGCTCACACTCGTCTTGGCGACCTCGGTGCCCATGGTGTCCACCGAGTCAGCAGCTTGCCCCACGCGGTCCGCCAGGTCGCCCAGTTTGGCGCTGGCCTTGGCCGTGTTCTTCAATGTGGTGGCGCCATCTGCCAGGCCACTGGCTATGCTGTCCTTGCGAGCGGCCACGGTGCGTGTAACCACCGCGATATCGGCCAGAGCGCTGCGAAACGCGGCCTGGTTCTCGGGACTGAGAATGGTGTTGATGCTGCTGGAGGTGCTGTCCAGTTTGGCCAGCACGCTGGTGAGTATGTTTTCCAGCCGCGCCGCGAGCGAAGGCTTGGTCTGGATTTGCGGGTACTTGGTACCGTCCTTCGCCACCAGGGTCGGAGAGGTCACGCTGCCACCGCTTAGTTCCACATAGGCAATGCCGGTCAGGCCCTGCGTCTTGAGCACGGCAATGGTGTCTTCCTTGACCGGTGTGCCGTGTTCGATGGCAAACAGCAGGTTCACGCGCTGCGGATTGGTCTTGTCCAGCGTAATCGTCTGCACCTTGCCCACATCCACGCCGTTGTATTTGACCGGCGCATCCAGATTCAGCCCGGCTACCGATTCGTCTTCCACGGCCAGGTACACGTCGTACTTTTTTTGCCATGCGCCACCCGATGCCAGCCAGAGCAGGATGGCAACCAGCGCGGCACCCAGGACAAGGACAAAGCCCCCGATCAATGCATAGTTCACTTTGGTTTCGATGATGGCTCCCAGGGATGTTGTGTGGCCGGCTTGTCGGTCTGCGTTGCAGCCTGCGCCTGGGCGGTTCTGGCGCGCGGCCCGTCAAAAAAGGCGCGCACTGCGGGCTTGTCGCTCTGCTCCAGCTCAGCCATGGTGCCCACCGCTTGCGCCTTGCCATCGGCCAGCACCGCCACGCGGTCGGCCACCTGCCACAGCAGGTCCAGGTCGTGCGTGATCATCACCACGGTCAGGTTCAGCGTGTCGCGCAGCGTGCGCACCAGGGTGTCAATGCCGGCGGCACTTTGCGGGTCCAGCCCGGCCGTGGGCTCGTCCAGAAACAGCAGCTCTGGGTCCAGCACCAGGGCCCGTGCCAGAGCCGCGCGCTTGAGCATGCCGCCGCTCAGTTCCGACGGCAATTGGGCGCCGACCGCTGCGTCCAGTCCGACGGCCTCCAGCTTGGCTCGTGCGATCTTGTCCACTTCTGCGTCCGCAAGCTGGCGATGCTCGCGCAGCGGCAGGCCTATGTTTTCCAAAACGTTGAGCGATCCAAACAGGCCGCCCTGTTGAAACAGCACGCCAAAGCGCTGGCGCAGCGCGAGCGCGGCAGCGTCATCAATATCAGCCAATTCCGTGCCCAGCACGCAAACGCGGCCCTCGCTGGGTTTCTGCAACAGGATCATTTCGCGCAGCAGCGTCGATTTGCCCGAGCCACTGCCGCCAATGACGGCAAACACCTCGGCCTTGCGCACCGCCAGGTCAATTCCGTTGTGCACCACATGGCTGCCAAACCGCGTGACCACGCCGTGCATTTCAATGGCCATGTCGGAGGTCGTGCTCTGGGTCTGCATGTCAGAGATCCAGCACGCTGAAGGCGATGGAGAACAGTGCGTCGGCCAGAATCACCAGAAAGATGGATTGCACCACCGCACGGGTGGTTTGCTGCCCCACGCTGTCGGCGCCCCCCCGGGTGCGAAAACCCTGAAAGCAGCCGACCACCGCAATGATGACGGCGAACACCGGCGCCTTGCCAATGCCAACCAGGTACGACGTGGTGCTGACCGCGTGTGGAAACCGGCCCAGAAATTCATGGAAGCTCACGCCCAGTTGCGCGCGTGCCATCAGCATGCCCCCGGCCACGCCCAGCACATCGGCAAACACGGTCAGCAGCGGCAGTGCAATCAACAGCGCAATCAGCTTGGGTAGCACCAGCATCTCCAGCGGCGCAATGCCCAGCGTGCGCATCGCGTCAATCTCCTGCGTCACGGCCATCGTGCCGATCTGCGCCGCGTAGGCCGAGCCGGATCGCCCGGCGATGATGATCGCGCTCATCAGTGGTGCAAACTCGCGCAGCATCGACAGGCCGACCAGATCGGTCACGTAGATGTTGGCCCCGTACTGGCGCAGCTGGTCGGCGCCCTGGTAGGCCACCACAATGCCCAGAAGAAACGACAGCAAGCCGACGATGGGCAGTGCATCCAGCCCGGCGGTGCGCAGATTGAAGAGGATCGGCCGCCAGCGTATGCGCTGCGGGTGCGTCAGCCACCCCATGAGCGCCAGAGTGCTTTCGCCGACAAAGCTCAACAAGGCGAATCCCTGTTCCCACACGCCCGCCGCAGATCGGCCAACGCGTTCAAGCATCGGCAACCGGGGTGGGGCGGTATTCGGATTCATGGAGTTTGCAGAGATACACCTCCATGGTGCGCTGAAGAAACTTGAATTTCTGTGCGCTGCTGCACCCACTGAACCCTGGTAGTCGTTTAGCCGCCCAGAACCTTGTTCAAGGTGCGCATCTGCTGCCCCAAGTCCGGCCCCACCAGTTCCTTGATGGTCTGGGCG
>JAVBYK010000478.1 GCA_030824095.1 bacterium | reverse complement strand
CTGGAGCCACTGGAACTCAGCGGCGCCGGGGACCAGGTCTATGACTACCTGCTGGGCACTGCCGCCCTGGAGAGCAACCGGCCTAGCAAGGCCAGCTTCGTCTATGAGCGCATTCTGGCCGTGGCCCCGAACTTTCTCGGCGTGCGGGCCGACATGGGGCGTGCCTACCTGGCCCTGGGCGACTATGGCCGCGCAAAGATCGAATTTGAATCGGTGCTCGCGATCCAGAACCTGCCACCGGATCTGCGCAGCGCCGTGGAGCGGTATGCGCGCGCGGCCGAAGCGCGCACCCAAAACCAGCGCACCACAGGCTCGGGTTATATCGAGGTGGGAGTCGGCGCCGACACCAACATCGGCAGTGCCACCGCACTGTCCGCGATCCATATCCCGTCCTTTGGCCTGTATGCGCCGGCGCCCCCTTCCGGCAGAAAGACCGATGACAACTATGGCACCGTAGGCGTTGGCGGCGAGGTCAACCACCAGTTAACCGACCAATGGAGCCTCTACGGCGGCGGCGACTACCGCGGCCGCGCCTACCAGATGTACACCGATTCCGGCTACGCCACACTGGACGGCCGTTTCGGCGTGAGTTACGCGGGCGGTGCCTGGCTGCTGCGAACCGGGCTGAACACCGGACAGTACTACCTGAACCAATCCCGCCTGAGAGGCACCACGGGAGCCAGCCTGGACTGGCGCCTGGCGCTGAACAACCAGAGCCAGTTCTCCCTGGGTGCAAGTTTCAATGATGCCCGCTACCAGCTGAGCAGCTACGCCAGCCAGGACACGCAGACCACAGCGCTGTCGGCGGGGTGGCTGACCTCACTGGGTGACGGCAGCACGGTGTTCAGCCTGTCGGGGGCCATCGGCGTTGAAAAAGCCGTGGGTGGCCGTGACGACGGCGACCGGCGCTTCTATGGTCCGCGGATCTTCATCCAGAAGAGCTTTGCCGACAGGATGGGCGCATACGCCTCCACAGGAGCCACCATTTCCCGCTACGACAGCACCAACAGCCTGTACCTGGTTTCGCGCGAGGAAACCCTGTACGACCTGACCATGGGCATGACCTGGTCGGTCGGCAAGGGTCTCTCGGTACGGCCCCAGTTCAGCGCCATCCGCAACAACAGCAACGCCGAGCTGTACACCTACGACAAGAACGACTGGTCGGTGAACATGCGGTTTGATTTCTAGACGGAGTTCCCATGCAAGCAACTGCCCCCAAGCGCTGCAACTCTCACACATGGTGGCCCGTCAGCCTGATGGTCGCGGCCACGCTGCTGGGTTATATGAATATGGCCCTGGCACAGCAAAGTGCGGCACGGGTCATGTCGGTTTCTGGAGTGGCTACGGCGACCGATTTGCAGGGGCGCGAACGTCCACTGGCAAAGGGCGCCGAGCTGTTCTCCGGCGACAAGGTGGTCACCACCGACACCGCGCTGGTGCAAATGCGCTTGCACGATGGGGGCTACATGTCCGTGCGCCCCGGCACCGCCATGGTGATCGACCGCTTTGTGCACGATGAAAAGGACGCCAGCAACTCCAGTTTTCTGGTTTCCCTGCTGCGAGGCGGGTTCCGCTCCATCACCGGCCTGATCGGGCGCACCAATCCCGATGCCTACCAGATCCGCAGCGCAACGGCCACCATTGGCATACGCGGCACAGACCACGAACCCATGCTGGTTCTGGACACGCCCGGGCTGCCGTCCCTGGGCGCACCCGGCCTGTATGACAAAGTCAATGAAGGCGAGACCTTCATTCGCAACAAGAATGGCGTTCAGTCACTGAAGGCCGGCGATGTGGGCTTTGCGCCCCAGGCCATCGACACGCCACCGCAGGTGCTGCTGAAGATTCCCGATTTCTACAAACTCGAACTCAAGGCCGACGCCCGCGAAGCCAGAAAAGACGGTGCGGAGGGCGGCAAGGGTGATGGCAGCAAACGTGCGGCAGCTGGCGCTGGCGCATTGTTACGCCCATCCCTGGCGGCACGCAAAGATGGAGCAACCGCCCCTGCTCCGACAAACCCGGCCCCCGCGAACCCCACGCCGCCAGCAAGCCCGACGCCCGTCACCAATCCGGTCAATATGCCCGCACCCGACGGCACGGCCACCCCGGCTCTGACGCCAGAGCAGAAAAGGGCCATCATCATTCAGAACGTGACCACCCCCTTGCAGAAATCGGGCACAACGCTGCCAAAGTAGCCCCCTTATTCCCGGAGAACCAGAATGAAAGCCTATTGGATTGGACCCTGCTCCCTGCTGGCCATGGGTCTTGCCGGCAGCGTCTTGGCCGAGCCCGCCGGGACCCTGCTCTTTGCCCAGCAAGGCACGCAGATCGTCGGTGAAAACGGCGCCACGCGCGCCGCCGCCAAGGGCGACGTATTGCAGACCGGCGAACGCCTGGTGACGCCCCCAGGGGCGATCTCTCAGGTGGTGCTATCCGATGGCAGCCTGATCGGCGTGCGGCCGGAGTCGGAATTGCGCCTGGACCGGGCCAGGATCGGTGCGGACAACCGGGCGCCCGTGGTGTCACTCGTCCAGGGCACGGTGCGGGTCATTGGTGCGGAGTTGATGGACCCCAGAAAGACGTCCAGCATCACGCTGCAGTCCGGCGCAACCACCGTCCAACTGAAAGGGGGCGATCTGGAGTCTGCCGTTGTCAGGGGCGACGGCAAGCCGGCGGCCACCGGCGCAGCACCCGGCAGCTATCAGCGCCTGTTGGTCGGATCGGGTAGCGTGGCCAATGGCAATGCGGTCGGTGCGCTGACGCCCAGGCAGGTCAACTTTGCGTCAACGGGCAACGCCGGGCCAGCAACACTGTCCACACCCGCTCAAACCCCATTTGCCGCGAATCGGGTGGCCGGACCGGCCAACATGCCAGGCAACCCCAAAGGGCCTGCGCCCATCAACCCGGTCACCATTGCCAACCCGTTGAACAACACGCCGGGATTCAAGCAGCCCGGGCCCTTGAACATGCCGGTTGCCCCGGTCATTGCGCCTGTCAACAGGCCCTGCACCCGGTTTATCGGCAAAACCTGCATCCAATAGGATTCACGTCCACAGGTCCAGCGGGGGATCGGCCACCACGGCGCGCAGGATGTCCGAGCGCGAAACGAAACCGGTGACCTTGCCATCGTCATCCACCACGGGCAGTCCAGGCAGGCCGGTATCCAGCAGCACGCGGGCCACACGGCGGATGTCGGTGTCGGGTGACACGCTGGGCACCGGGGTCCACATCAGTTCCACCACCGGCTGCATCAGCAGCGCACGCCAGGCCAGGGCATGGCTGTCCGGCCCCGGCAGGCGGTCAGGGCGCATCAGGTCGGCACGGGAAATCAGCCCCACCAGGGTGCCGCCCGATGTGACCACCGGCGCCTGTCCCAGCCGGCTGTGTGCCAGCACCTGCCAGGCCTGATCCACCGTTGCGGATTCCGCAACCGTGGTCACCGACTTGCTCATGACGGCATCGACCCGGGTCAGCGGGTGGCGCGGCATGGATGGGTTGCCGGTCTGCGCGTAGGCGGCAAGGGCGGTGCGGTGCGCAGTGTCGCTGGGCGCCGGTGCCTGCGCCATCAAGTCGTTGAAGCGGGAGGGATTCTGGTCCTGCGGGTCCAGGCCCACTGGCGTCACGACGTTGGAACGGGTGGCACGGGCAATCGGACCGACCTGGCGTAGCTCCTCCATGGAGCCCCTGAAGACACGCCCTGCCTTGCCGTATACCGAGAACATGGTGCAACTCCTGTTGGCTCGCCGCAGTGTGATGGCAATTTGCCGCCGGGCCGCCCCAGGGCAATTGAACCCCTTCGGGGGCAGCGACCCGCGAAGCGGCGGAGCGTGGGGGATATTCTTACAGGAAAAGCGACTGCAAGTCACTCAGGAAATCAAAACCGCGTTGCGTGGGCCGGACACGGGCATAGTCACGTTCCAGCAGACCCTTGCGCTCGGCCTCCTGCAACGCAGCCTCGATGGCGGTCAGTGCCAGACCGGTGCGCTCGGAGAAATCGCGCAATCCAAAGCCATAGCGCAGGCGCAGGGCGTTGAGCATGAATTCAAACGGCAGCTCGCTGCGTGCCACCTCATCTTCCTGCGACAACGCCCGACCGGCCAGCGCCTGATCCATGTACCGGCGCGGCTCGCGAAAGCGCACCTGGCGCACCACACGGTGGGCAAAACTGAGCTTGCTGTGGGACCCGGCGCCAATGCCCAGATAGTCGCCAAACTGCCAGTAGTTCAGGTTGTGCTTGCACCGGTGGTTCTGCCTGGCATACGCAGACACCTCGTAGCGGTCCAGGCCGGCCACACCGGTCAGTTCGGTAATGTGGTCCAGCATGGCGTAGGCCGTGTCGTCCTCGGGAATCACCGGCGGAAATTTGGCGAAGTAGGTGTTGGGCTCAATCGTCAGGTGGTAGATGGAGATGTGCGGCGGGGCAAACTGCAGCGCGGTGGCAATGTCCTGCCCCACCTGCTCCATGGACTGCCCCGGCAGTGCATACATGATGTCCAGGTTGAAGGTGTCGAACGACTTGGCCGCCTCCTCCACCGCCGCCAATGCCTGGGCACGGTCGTGCACGCGGCCCAGGGCCTTGAGATGATCGTCGTTGAAGCTCTGCACCCCGATGGACAGGCGCGTGACACCCGCGTCGCGGTAGGCCTTGAAGCGATCCTTCTCGAAGGTGCCGGGGTTGGCCTCCAGCGTGATCTCGCAGTTGGCCTCCAGGCGCAGGCGGGCGCGGATGTCGCCCAGCAGGCGGTCAATGGTGGCGGGCGCAAACAGGCTGGGTGTGCCACCACCGATGAAGATGCTGTGGATGCTGCGGCCCCAGATCAGCGGCAGCGCAGCCTCCAGATCGGCCACCAGCGCGTCCACATAGCGCTGCTCGGGCAGTTCACCGCCTGGTCTCTCGTGCGAGTTGAAATCGCAATACGGACACTTCTTCAGACACCACGGGATATGCACATAGAGCGACAAGGGCGGCAGCGCCGCCAGTTGCAGAGTGCCAGGGCGCATGTAGTGCGTGATGTCGCGCTGCACCACGGGCTCGGAGCCGGCAGTTGCTGCGCCCGACGGAACAATGGGGATCATGTCGCTTAGCCGGCGGCGGCCATGTCCAGCCAGTGCTCGCGGATCAACGCCGCGATGGCCTTGGCGGATTTGCCGCGATGGCTGTTGGCGTTCTTCACCTCGATCGGCAACTGGGCAAAGGTCTGGCCAAACTGCGGAATCCACATCACCGGGTCGAAACCAAAGCCATTGCTGCCAACCGGTTCGCGCGCAATCTCACCCACCACCCGGCCCACGGCAATCAGCGGCTCGGGGTCATCGGCCGAGCGCACCGCCACCAGGGTGCTGACCAGAGCGGCACGGCGGTTGTCCACGTCGCGCATCTGCTCCAGCAGCGCACGCACATTGTTGGTGTCGCCCTTCTCGTAGCCAAACTGGGTTGCGTAGTAGGCGGTGTCCACCCCCGGCAGGCCGCCAAAGGCATCCACGCACAGGCCGGCGTCATCCGCCAGAGCCGGCAGGCCCGTGTGGTGTGCGGCATTGCGCGCCTTGGCCAGCGCGTTTTCGACAAAGGTGCGGTGCGGCTCGGGTGCTTCCGGCACGCCCAACGTGCCCTGGGGAATCAGCGTGCAGCCCAACGGAGTCAGCATGGCCTGCAGTTCGGCCAGCTTGCCCTGGTTATTGGAGGCGAGAACAATCTTCATATTTTTTGCCGGTCAGACCACGCGGGCCAGCGATCTGCCCTGACCCCAAACATTTAAGCGTTTTTGGGCTCTAGCCCTCGTGGAATATGCGTGAGAAGCTACTATTTTGATAGCGACTTCAATTGCAACGCCATCAGTTCGGTGATACCTTTTTCGGCCAGCGTCAGCAACTTGTCCATCTCGACGCGTGAGAACGCTGCGCCTTCGGCCGTGCCCTGCACTTCGACGAAATGACCGGCACCGGTCATCACGACATTCATGTCGGTGTCGCAGGCCGAGTCTTCGGTGTACTCCAGGTCCAAGAGCGGCGTGCCCTGCACAATGCCCACCGAGATGGCGGCCACCTGCGCGGTGATGGGTGACTCGGTGATCTTGCCGGCGGCCAGCAGACCGTTGACGGCGTCCTGGGCGGCGACAAAGGCACCGGTGATGGCGGCAGTGCGGGTGCCACCGTCGGCCTGCAGCACGTCGCAATCGAGCTGAATGGTGCGCTCGCCCAGTTTCTTCAGGTCAAACACGGCGCGCATGGAGCGGCCGATCAGGCGCTGGATTTCCTGCGTGCGCCCGCTCTGCTTGCCGCGCGCGGCCTCGCGGTCACTGCGGGTATGGGTGGCGCGGGGCAGCATGCCGTATTCGGCGGTGACCCAGCCCTCGCCGCTGCCGCGCTTGTGTGGCGGCACCTTTTCTTCGACCGACGCGGTGCACAGGACTTTGGTTCCGCCAAACTCGATCAGCACCGAACCCTCGGCGTGCACGGTATAGCCGCGGGTGATGCGCACGGGGCGCAGTTGGTCGGCAGCACGTGCCGGGGTGCGGACAAATTCGGTCATGGAACTTTCTGAAAAATCAACCCTTGCGGGATGCAGAGCGGCGGATGGCTTCGTTGATCTCGGCAATGGAGCGCTCGATGGCGGCATCGTCCAGATCATCCACCCCGGAGTCCAGCCAGCCGGCCTGCACCGTGGAAGCGAACACGCCGTCATCAATGTTGTCGGTCGAAATGGTGCCACGGGTGGACTCGAAGCTGTCCGGGGTCTCCCACTCCATGGCGATCACGGTCACGTTGTCGCTGTGGGAGCCGGCCTTGAGCAGCGCGCGCTCGACCAGTTCCGGCACGGCGGAGCCCACCTGCTTCTGACCGAGTTGCAGCACGATTTCAGCATCGTCCAGACTGCCCCATAGGCCGTCCGAGCACAGCAGAATCTTGTCACCCTGCTGCAGGGGGACCGGGCCGGTTACTTCAAACACCGGCTTGGTCGGGGAACCGAGGCAGGTGTAGAGCACGTTGCGGTTGAAATTGGCCGGCAGCGGCACATCGGGGTTGGCATCCTGGCGCTGCTCGATGTAGGAGTGATCACGGGTGCGGGCCAGCAGTTCGCCATGGCGTACGAAATACAGGCGCGAGTCGCCACAGTGCACCCAGTGCGCGACACCGTTTTGCACAATCGCGGCCACCAGCGTGGTGCGCGGTGTGTCCATCAGGTGTTTCTCGGCGGCATAGCGCAGGATCTGGCGGTGCGCTGCCATGATGGCCATGTTGAAAAAAGCAGCAACGTCGTCGATTTCCGGCTTGGCGTCCTTCTGGTACAGCGCAGAAATGGTTTGCAGCACGATCTGGGCCGCGACTTCACCCTCGGGGTGGCCCCCCATTCCATCGGCCAGCAGAAAGAGGCCCGACGCCTTGGTGTAGCAATACCCCATGCGGTCTTCGTTCTTGTCGCGCCCGCCCTTGCGGCTGATCTGGAATACGGAAAACTTCATCGTGGCTTGCCTCCGGCGTTGATGGGACCAAGCACACTCTTCTTGGCATCCGACACGATGGTGTCGAACTGCATACGTACCTTTTCACCGACGCTGAGTTTGGTGTAGCGGCGCTCACCTTCCCGACTCAGCTCCTTCTGCAAGGCAAAAACCGATTGCGGCCGGGACAGTGGGTCCAGCGACATGCACCACTCCACGACCTCGATCAGGTTGTCGGAGTAGACGCCGCGCAACCTGGCCAGCGCCACGGCGATGCGATCCTTTTCCAGGCGCTGCGGTGCCTCGTTGGGCGGGTAGCCCTGCATGCAGGCGTAGATGCAGGCGCCAATGGCATAGATGTCGGTCCAGGGCCCCATGGAAGCATCGCGCCGGTACATTTCGGGCGCGGCAAAACCGGGCGTATACATGGGACGGATGAAGTTGCCTTCCTTGCTCAGCACCTCGCGCGCGGCACCAAAGTCGATCAGCACTGAGCGGTTGTCATCGGTGATGAAGATGTTGGCCGGCTTGATGTCCAGGTGCAGCATCTTGTGCTGGTGCACGATGCGCAGTCCACGCAGGATCTCGTCGAACAGCGAGCGGATGGTGGACTCGCGGAACACCTTGCTCTGCTTCAGATCGCGGGCAGTCACGATGAAGTCCTGCAGGGCGGCGCCCTCCAGGTAGTTCATGACCATGTAGACGGTTTCGTTCTCGCGGAAGAAGTTCAGCACGCTGACCACCGA
>JAVBYK010000243.1 GCA_030824095.1 bacterium | reverse complement strand
TTGAGCAATTCCACGATCATCACCATCACCACACTGGCCGCCAGCAGGGCGGTTTCCACCCAGGTCTGGCCCAGCCAGAAGGCGGCAGGAACCAGGACCAGAGCGGCCATCGCCTCCTGGCGGAAGGCGGTTTCGCCCCAGCCGGCGCGCAGGCCCGCCAGCGAGTAGCCGGTGGCGTGCCAGACGCGGCTCAGGCCCTTGCGGTCTTTTTGGGGGTTGGCCGAAACGGTTTGGGCAGGAATGGTCACGGGGCGCTGCGTCCTATCGGCTCAGGGGCTGCGAGGTGATCAGGCGGGTGCCCGCCAGCGCGTCGTGCCAGAACTGGCCTTGCGGGTGGAAGCGGCTGAGCAGCGCCCAGACGATGACCCAGCCGATGATGATCACGACCGATTCTCCACCGCTGAGCTGGAAGGGTGACAGGGCGATCAGAGGGGGGAGAAACCAGAGCCAGCTCAAGACATAACGTCCCAGGGCGCGTAACTGGGTGATGGCCTTTCCGTCCACGCCCACGACGCGGATGTTCCAGGTTTTCATGGCCAGCGTCTGGCCCTTGGCCCAGAACCACACAAAGTAGATGCCAAAGATCATAAAGATGAAGGCCTGCAGGGCGTTGCGGTTGTCCAGTGCGTTGCGCGTCTGGCTCAGCGTGCTGAACAGGTAGCCGGCCAGGAACACCACGCCAAAGAGCAGCATGCCTTCGTACAGCCAGCAGGCCATGCGGCGCCAGAGGCCGGGAGTTTTCATTTCGATTTGCATGGGATTGGGGTCAGGAAGCGCCCCGGATTGTAGGGCCATGACTCCAGGGACTGGCACTGTCAGTTGGGGGATAGCGTGTCGCTGTTGATGACCGGCGAATCTCTGTCGGTCGCCGTGGAAGCGGGATTGTCCGGCTGACTGGCGGGAGCTGGTGCAATTGCCTTGGGCAACAGGGTGTTCGGGTCAATCTGTGGCTTGATGGCCGCTGAAGACTCCGGCAGTTGTCCGGTTCTGCGGGTAACGGGCACGGCAGTCAGCTTGTCATTGGTCACAGGGGTTACAGCGACCGCTGCTCCAGCGGGTTTGCCCGTGCCTTTTTCGGCCAGGCGCTGCTTTTCCTCCGCGCTTAATTCCTGGTAGGCGGCCCATTCAGCGGCCCGCGTGGAGGCGCTGAGTTTTTTGGTTTCTGCAAAATTGAGGCGTGCCCGTTCGCGGTCACCGGGTGTCAATGCGGCCCACTCGGCCATTCGACTTTGGAGTTTCGCCTGGTCCTCGGGTGTTCGATTGGGGTAGTTGTTCGCCAGCGCGATCCACTTGTTCTTGTGGCCATAGCCCAGTGAGTTCCAGGTTGCGGCCAGCGGGCGCAGTATCTTTTTCTGTGCGCTGCTCAATTCTTGCCACTGGGGACCCGCCTGGACGGTTGCGCCCGCCGCGGCAGAAGACTTTGCAGCAGGGGCAGTTGCTTGCGGAGTGGGGCCTTCACCGGTTGGGGCGCGGTTGGCAATGAGCAAAACAAGCACCACCACCACGAACAGCGCCGCGCCCCCAACATAGTGAAGGGGCGTCAGGCGCGAGCCAATGCGTGTGAGGGAATCGTCAAGCGACATGGGTATCGGAAAACTCTAGTCGCGTCGGTTGGCATTCAGGAAGTGAACAAATCCTGGATCGGTGTAGGCAGACGGGGGCAGGTCGTCGGCAAGCAGTTCGACATCGACTTCGGCGACCTCGTTGGCCGCTCTTTGTTCCTGAATGATGGCAATGGTCAATAGTCCAACAATCAGAACCAGCAGCGGGATGAGTGAGCCCAAACGGTTCCAGATGCTGTTGGCGGGGTGCCCCATGGTCAGCGTGGCTGCGCCTCCATTGGTATGGACGCTCACGGCCGGCTGCAGCTTGGCGACCACCTTGCGCTTGGCCAATGCCTGCATGCGTGCAGCCTTCAGACGCTCTGAAATGTCGTTGGGCAAGTCCTGCGTGGTATCTGACAGGCGCGCGGCAATGTTTCGACCGAAACGATCCTGGTAATTTTCAATCTGGTTTGCATTTGGTGTCGTCATAGTCGTATTCCCTTTGCGCTTAAGGCTTTCCCCAAAGCTTGAACTGCCCGAGAACAGTGCGTTTTGACACTGCCTTGTGAACAGCCCATGGCCGCCGCCGTTTCAGCAACATCCATATCCTCCCAATAACGCATCAAAAAGGCCTCCCGTTGACGCGCTGGCAGCTGTTGAACCTCGATTTCGATCTCCCGCAAGGTTTGTGCCCGCTCCGTCTGAGTCTCGGCGCTCTCGTTTTGTTCCCCTCCATTGGATGCATGCAGCGTTTCCAGCAGATCAAAGCCATCATCTCCCCCCGGGGACTCGAAGTCGCTCATGGTGGAAAACAACGCCTTTTGCGTCTTTTGCCGTCTGAACCAGTCCAGCGTGCAGTTCGACAGGATGCGCTGAAACAGCATAGGCAACTCTTCCACGGGCTTATGCCCGTAGTGTTCCGCCAGCTTCATCATCGCGTCCTGAACGATGTCCAGAGCGGATTCGTCGTTGCGAACATGGTAAACGGACCGTTTGAACGCGCGTTTTTCCACGCTCTTCAAAAAATCGGATAGTTCGCGTTCAGAGGCCAAGTGTGAAAAGCCGAGAAAAAAATGGAGGGTTACCAGCGTCTGAAATGGGTCCAACTGGACCGAGTTGCAAGCTGCAAGCGGAGAATTATCGCACCCACACCGTCAACATTCCCGGCGGATGCTACCAATTGCATGCTGGCGGTGCGATAATAAGACTTGCAATCAAAAGGCAAACGGGTTTTGGTCCGGCGCAGCATTCAATGCGCCCATGGCCTCAGTCCTAAGTTCCGACGCGACTCCACAAGTGTTTGCGAAGGAGCACCCAAGGTTTTTCGTTAGAGAAATTCACAAAGGTTCATCATGGAAATTTCAAAAGCTGAAATCGCTTCAGCGTCTGCTGCATCCCAAAAATCGTCCGGTACGCAAGAGTTGCGCGGCGCGGAAGTGTTGGTCAAGGCCCTCCAGGCCGAAGGCGTCAAATACATCTGGGGCTACCCCGGTGGCGCGGTTCTGCATATTTACGACGCGTTTTACAAGCAGGACACCATTCAGCACGTTCTGGTGCGCCACGAGCAGGCTGCCGTGCACGCCGCAGACGGTTATGCCCGTGCGACGGGTGATGTGGGTGTGGCGTTGGTGACGTCTGGTCCCGGTGTGACAAATGCCGTGACCGGCATTGCCACAGCCTATATGGACAGCATTCCGATGGTGATCATCTCGGGCCAGGTGCCTACGCACGCCATCGGGATGGACGCCTTCCAGGAGTGCGATGCGGTTGGTATTACCCGACCCATCGTCAAGCACAATTTCCTGGTCAAGGATGCGCGCGACCTCGCCGAAACCCTCAAGAAGGCTTTCCATATCGCTCGCAGTGGTCGTCCTGGTCCGGTGCTGGTGGATATCCCGAAGGACGTTTCCTTCAAGAAGGTTCCCTACACTGGCTACCCGGGTGCAGTAGAAATGCGCTCGTACAACCCCGTGCGCAAGGGCCACGGCGGACAGATCCGCAAGGCGTTGCAGTTGCTGCTGGCGGCCAAGCGCCCCTACATCTATACCGGCGGCGGCGTGTTGCTGAGCAATGCCAGCAACGAACTGCGTACGCTGGTGGACATGCTGGGCTATCCTGTGACCAATACCCTGATGGGCTTGGGCGCTTATCCGGCCACAGGCTCCAAGTTTCTGGGCATGCTGGGCATGCACGGCACGGTGGAAGCCAATAACGCCATGCAGAACTGCGATGTGCTGCTGGCTGTCGGTGCCCGTTTTGACGACCGCGTGATCGGCAATC
Source organism: bacterium (assembly GCA_030824095.1). GTDB lineage: Bacteria > Pseudomonadota > Gammaproteobacteria > Burkholderiales > Burkholderiaceae_C > Allorhodoferax. The sequence goes on along the minus strand of JAVBYK010000243.1, from coordinate 4,466 downwards.
CGAAACACTTCGCGCAGAACGAGCGCAAGATCATCCACATTGACATCGATCCCTCCAGTATTTCCAAGCGCGTGCGCGTGGACATTCCGATCGTGGGCGATGTGAAGGATGTGCTGACCGAAATGATCGCCATGATCAAGGAAGGCACCATCAAGCCCGACGCCAACGCCCTGGGCGCCTGGTGGGAAACCATCGATGGCTGGCGCAAGCGCGACTGCATGAAGTACAGCATGGGCAAGGGTGACGTCATCAAGCCCCAGTACGTGGTCGAAACCCTGTGGAACATGACCAAGGACGCCGATACCTACATCACGTCCGACGTCGGTCAACACCAGATGTGGGCCGCACAGTATTACAAGTTCGATGAGCCGCGTCGCTGGATCAATTCCGGTGGCCTGGGCACCATGGGCGTGGGCATTCCCTACGCCATGGGCATCAAGTTGGCCAAGCCCGACAGTGAAGTGTTCTGCATTACCGGCGAAGGGTCGGTGCAGATGTGTATCCAGGAGCTGTCGACCTGCCTGCAGTACAACACGCCGATCAAGATATGCTCCTTGAACAACCGCTACCTGGGCATGGTGCGCCAGTGGCAAGAGGTCGAGTACGAAGGCCGCTACAGCCATAGCTACATGGATGCGCTGCCCAACTTCGTCAAGCTGGCCGAGGCCTATGGCCACGTCGGCATGCTGATCGAGAAGCCGCAGGATGTGGAGCCCGCACTGCGCGAGGCCCGCAAGCTCAAGGACCGCACGGTGTTCATGGACTTCCGCACCGATCCCACCGAGAACGTGTTCCCCATGGTTCAGGCCGGCAAGGGCATTACCGAAATGCTGCTGGGCAGCGAGGACCTTTAAGTAAATAAAGGCTATAGCCCTCGCAAAATATGCGTAGCTAGCTATCAAAAAGCTAGCATTTTTCAAGACGAATCTATTGTCTGCCAAGCCCGCAACTTACCGGTTGCGGGGGAGGGCGGCGAAAAGAGGAATCCAATACCATGAAACACATCATTGCAGTTCTTTTGGAAAACGAGCCGGGCGCACTGTCCCGCGTGGTCGGGCTGTTCTCTGCCCGTGGCTACAACATCGAATCGCTGACGGTGGCTCCCACCGAAGACGCCAGCCTGTCGCGCATGACCATCCAGACCACTGGTTCGGACGACGTCATCGAACAGATCACCAAGCACCTGAACCGTTTGATCGAAGTGGTCAAGGTCGTCGACCTGACCGAAGGCTCCTACATCGAGCGTGAGCTGATGATGGTCAAGGTCCGTGCGGTGGGCAAGGAGCGCGAGGAGATGAAGCGCATGGCCGACATCTTCCGCGGCCGCATCATCGATGTGACCGACAAGAGCTATACCATTGAGCTCACCGGCGACCAGTCGAAGAACGATGCCTTCCTGGAGGCACTGGAGCACGCTGCCATTCTGGAGACGGTGCGAACCGGCTCAAGCGGCATTGGCCGCGGCGAGCGCATTTTGCGCGTTTAGTTAGTTGGGGCAGAGTTGATGGGACGGTTCGTCCCGCCGCTCAATCAGTTGGGGACAGAGCTGAAGATCTGTCCCACAAGAACTTTACTTTTTTACAACGGAGAGATGACATGAAGGTTTTTTACGACAAGGACTGTGACCTGAGCCTGATCAAGGGCAAGACAGTTGCCATCATCGGTTACGGCAGCCAGGGCCACGCCCATGCCCAGAACCTGAACGACAGCGGCGTCAAGGTGTTGGTCGGCCTGCGCAAGGGTGGCGCTTCCTGGGACAAGGTCGGCAAGGCCGGCCTGACCGTGATGGAAGTCAACGATGCCGTCAAGGCTGCTGACGTGGTCATGATTTTGTTGCCCGACGAGCAAATCGCCGAGGTGTACACCAACAACGTCGCGCCCAACATCAAGCAGGGCGCGTCCCTGGTGTTCGCCCACGGCTTCAACGTGCACTACAACCAGGTCGTGCCCCGCGCAGATCTGGACGTGTGGATGGTTGCCCCCAAGGCCCCCGGTCACACCGTGCGCAACACCTACACCCAAGGCGGCGGCGTGCCCCACCTGATCGCGATCCACCAGGACAAGTCCGGCAAGGCCCGTGACCTGGCTCTGAGCTACGCCATGGCCAACGGTGGCGGCAAGGCCGGCATCATTGAGACCAACTTCAAGGAAGAGACCGAGACCGACCTGTTCGGCGAGCAGGCCGTGTTGTGCGGCGGTGCGGTCGAGCTGATCAAGATGGGCTACGAAACCCTGACTGAAGCTGGTTATGCGCCAGAAATGGCCTACTTCGAGTGCCTGCACGAGCTCAAGCTCATCGTCGACCTGATCTACGAAGGCGGCATCGCCAACATGAACTACTCCATCTCCAACAACGCGGAGTTTGGCGAGTACGTGACCGGCCCGGAAGTCATCAACGACCAGTCGCGCGCCGCCATGCGCAATGCCCTGAAGCGCATCCAGAACGGTGACTACGCCAAGATGTTCATCCAGGAAGGCCGTCTGAACTATCCGAGCATGACGGCCCGTCGTCGCAACACCGCTGACCACTCCATCGAGAAGGTCGGCACCCAATTGCGCGCCATGATGCCCTGGATTGCGAAGAACAAGCTGGTTGACCAGACCCGCAACTAAGCGATTCCCTGCCGCATTGAATGGCCACTTCGGTGGCCATTTTTGTTGGCCGTTACGATTCCCGACTACCATCGGACTTTCGGCAGCGCGCCAGCTCCTGCGGTAGTTTGGGTTTGCTATATATTTGATAGCTTGCTGCGCAATATTTACGAGGGCTGGAGGCCAATGTATGCATGATGGTGATGATTTCGAGGCACCCGACACCGACTCACTGGTAATCAAGAAGCGCCGCAAAGGCATCTACATACTGCCCAATCTCTTTACGTTGGCGGCCCTGTTTGGTGGGTTTTATGCCATCGTGATGGCCATGGATGGGCGTTTTGATCAGGCGACCATTGGTGTCTTTTGTGCCATGGTGCTGGATAGCCTCGACGGCAGGGTGGCGCGCATGACCAACACCCAAAGTGCCTTTGGCGAGCAGATGGACTCCCTGTCCGATATGGTGTCCTTTGGTGCCGCCCCGGCGCTGATCGCCTATCTGTGGACGCTCAAGGGGCTGGGGCGCTGGGGGTGGATCGCGGCCTTCGTCTATTGCGCATGCGCTGCTTTGCGCCTGGCACGCTTCAACGTCAATACTGCAGTTGTGGATAAGCGTTTCTTCCAGGGCATGCCCTCGCCAGCCGCTGCCGCGCTGGTCATGGGTTTTATCGGATTGATGACGGATCTGGGAATCCAGGGCGCGGATCGGCTGGGTGTGTTCGATGTGCGCTGGGTGACGTTTGGCATTGCGCTGTTTGCCGGACTGACCATGGTTACCAACGTGCCTTTCTACAGCTTCAAGGGCGTACACATGAAGCGTAGCGTGCCTTTTGCAGTGCTGGTAGCGATTGCGTTGGGTATTGCTGTTGTCAATATCGATCCGCCAACGGTTTTGTTTGGTGTTTTCGTTGCCTACAGCCTCAGCGGCTACGTGATCTACGGTTGGCGCAGGGCCAAGGGCTTGCGCACCAGCGTCATCAGCACATCCACCGATGAGCCTGAGGAACGGGGCCTGCACAAGTAAGGCAGAGTCGGAATCCGGCTGGATCAGCAATCTGTGGTACATTGACCGTATGCATTTCAACGCGCTATCGCTATCTTTCCTACGCCACAACGGGCGGAAGAAGTAGCGCACGCACTGAATCCATAAAGGCCCGTTAGCACTCGCAACGGGCCTTTTGCTTTGGGTTCCAATTTTTGGGTTGCGGGTATTCGAAGATCCACAGGAGTAACGAGATGGCTGACAAATTGATCATTTTTGACACGACATTGCGCGATGGCGAGCAGTCCCCGGGGGCATCCATGACCCGCGATGAAAAGCTGCGTATCGCTCGCCAGCTCGAACGCCTGAAGGTCGATGTGATCGAGGCCGGTTTTGCCGCCAGCTCCAATGGCGACTTTGAAGCCGTGCAGTTGATTGCCAACAGCATCAAGGATTCCACGATCTGCTCGCTGTCGCGAGCCAATGACCGCGACATCTCCCGTGCCGCAGAGGCACTCAAGGGTGCAAACCGGGCCCGTATTCACACCTTTATCGCAACATCTGCGTTGCACATGGAAAAGAAGCTGCGCATGACGCCGGATCAGGTGTTTGAGCAGGCCAAACAGGCGGTGCGATTTGCCCGCAATCTGGTGGGTGACATCGAGTTCAGCCCGGAAGATGGCTACCGCAGCGATCCCGACTTCTTGTGCCGCGTGATCGAAGCGGTGATCAACGAGGGGGCGACCACCATCAATGTGCCGGACACCGTGGGCTATGCCATCCCTGAGTTGTATGGCAACTTCATCAAGAACCTGCGCGAGCGCGTTCCCAATTCGGACAAGGCCATCTGGTCGGTCCATTGCCATAACGATCTGGGCATGGCCGTGGCCAA
>JAVBYK010000325.1 GCA_030824095.1 bacterium | reverse complement strand
GACTGCATGGAAAAACCAATGGTGCTGCCATTGCCGTGCGTGGCCGGCTCGCCATTGATGGGTGTGGTGATGCCGAACAAGCCGGTGGGGCTGCGGTAGAAGTAGCGACCGGCTACGCCGTTGTGGTTGTAAACGCCCGGCTTGATATCAAGCGTGCCGAGCAGGGCGTCATAAAACTTGCGGGAGGCTTCGAGGTCGTTGACGCCAAGAATCACGTGACTGAACATTGCTTGTCTCCAATATGCGGTGGCAGGCATGGTACGCGAAGCGTGCAACCCGCACAGGCTGGTGCGCGGCCTGTTACCTTTTGAGTGCCAGGTTTGCAGCAGCTTTACCTTGGCCGGTCGTCCTGGCGCCGTGGTTGGCGTTGTACAGGGGTCGCAAGCACCCTTGCCCACCACCAGGAACACCGCCATGAAACTCTCAACCCCCGCTTACATTGCCGCAGCCTGCGCCACGCTGGCCCTGACCGGCTGCGTGGTGGCGCCGGTGGGCTATGAACCAGCCTACGGTGGACAGGGATATGGCGGCCCCGCCTATGCCGCACAACCCGCCACGGTCTACGTGGCCCCCACCTATGCCATGCCCGGGCCGGGCTATGCATGGCGGCACCACAGCCGTCATGGCTGGGGCTGGAGCCACCAGAGTCGGGGTTGGCATCGCGGGTGGCGGTAGGGCGATTGCCAGCCATGGGTTGCAGTCAAATTGGGCTGCAGCCCTCGTGGAATATGCCCAAGCAGCTACCAAAACAGTAGCAATCAGGCCATGGGCGTGCACAGCTCCACCAGAAAGCCGTTGATATCGGCCACATAGGCAATCGTCTGGCCCCAGGGCATCACCTCCAAGGGGCGCATGGGCGTGGCCCCGGCGGCCACGGCGCGCTCCAGCGCGGCGGCTACGTCCTGGGTGCACAGCGCAATTTCAAAGCAGGGCGCCGTGGGGCTGGCCGCCTGTGGGTTCTTGCCCAACTGCTGCATGAGCCGGTGCGCCGAAAACGCCAGCGCCGTGCTGCCGGTTTCCAGCTCGCCGTAGTCCCCGCTTTCATGCAGAAAGCGCGCGGTGAGCCCGAAGGCGGCCTCGTAGAACTTGAGCGTGGCGGGCACGTCGGGGACGTAGAGGATGGTGTAGCCGAATTGCATGGGGGCTCCAGGGAAGGTGAATAGCCCAAAAACGCAGCGGATTAAAGTTCGGCCTGCTCAGCGCCGAGCGAGCTAGGCTACTGCCCTGTGCTTGTTTTTATATGGCGGACATCATGCCGGGAAATGGCAGGTGTTGCTAGGGTTGCAATTGCGCTAGCGCAACGATGGATAACAACAACCGTGCCTAGCCCTCGTCGATATTGTCTATTTAGCTATCAAAAAATAGCTAATGGCATGTCATCAGCTAACGCTTTGGTGCGATCAGCAGGTTGGGGAATTGGGTTTGCAGGAAGCGATGCGTGTGCGCCAGCAGGGCTTCGGCCTGGGCAAGGCATTCGGTGACGACTCCGTCGCTGACCGGGTCGCCTTCGTAGTCGTTCAGGTTGCGCTGTTTGCGCAGCGCATCCAGCACGATGATCACGTCGTTGGGCAGGCCCATGGTGAGGGGTAGTGCCTGCAATGCGGTTTGGTGGTGGCCGGGTTGGTTGGTGGAGGTGCGGTAGCCACGTGCCCACAGGCCCAGCATGGCGCATTGCAGGATGCATTTGTATGCGGCGTCAAACCGGTTCTCGGGACTGAGTTGTGCGATCCGCGCATCGGCCAGGTTGCGCGTGGCAGCGGCCAGCAGGCGTTGCACGCCCTCGGGCGTGGCGTTAAACGCCAGCAGGCGCTGAATGGCCAGCAAGTTCGCTAAGGTCATGGTCCGTTCCCATCAAAAAGAGTTTGGGCTTGGCGAGGATGTCTGCCACCAGTGGGTCGCCCGTGTGCGCACGGCGTTGGAACTCAGCCGCGGTGTAGACCACTGGGTTGATTTCGCGACCCAGCTCGGCTTGCGCCAGGTGCGTGGCGCGCACCACTTCGGCAAAACCGATGTCGCTGATCACCAGCAGATCTACGTCGCTGTGCGCTGTTTCGGTGCCGCTGGCGACCGAGCCAAAGATCAGTGCCAGTGGTGGAGCCAAAGGGGCTAGCGCATCGGCCAGCACCTGCGCTGCGCCTGTAGTTTTGCGCAACAAGCCTGCAAGCTCGGGGAAAGCGGGGCATTGCTGGTTGGCCTGGTAGCGCACCTGGTTGCCCTGCTCCTTGCGCAGCAGCAGACCAGCGGCCGCCAGACGTGCCAGCTCCTTGTGCAAGGTGCCTGGGGCCGTGCCGGTCTGGCGAGCCAGTTCGCGGACGTGGTAGTCCGCGTCCGGCTTCAACAGCAGCAGACTGAGTACCTTCTTGCGGTAGGTGCCAAACAGGAGATCGGCCAGCATATGTAGCAATAGTTGCTTCGATTGTAGCTATTTGTGCTTCAAACACAAGGCGTTCAATTTCCCCAAGCCGCCCCGCCAACCGCCAACCCCGCCGCCACACCGCCAAAGCGGTTGCCCTCCACCAGCGTGGCCTGCGGCATGGCGGCGCGCAATGCTTCCACCAGCGGGCGCAGGGCGGACGAGCCACCGGTCAGGTAGACGGCGTCCACGCTGGCCAGGCCCGAGCGTTGCACGCACAGTTGCGCGCATTGCACCACCTGGCTCAGCGCCTGCTGCAGGGTCTCGGCCATGGCGGGCACGGTCACGGTGGCGCCCAGGTGTTCGCTGGGGCCGTGGCCCAGAAAGTCCAGATCGACCAGCGCGTCGTTGCCGCTGATGGAGCAGGCAATCTTGGCGGCCTCCACCCCGGCCAGCATGCGGTGGCCGTGCTGACCTTCCAGTGCGTCCATCAGGCGGGTGTGCAGGTTGCGGTCGGCGTAGTCGGTCCACAGCTCCTTGGCAAAGTGCATGGCCTTGCGGGTGTAGGCCTGGTGGATCAGGTGCCAGGTGCACAGGTCAAAGAACACGCTGTTGGGCACGGGGCGCCCGCCAGTGCCGATGTGTTTGTAGCCCAGCAACGGCATCACGGTGGACAGGTCCAGCAGGCGGTCAAAGTCGGTGCCGCCGATGTGCACGCCGGTGGTGGCCAGAATATCGGCGCTGCGGTCGCCCACGGCACTGCGCGCGGGATTCAGGCGGATGACGGTGAAGTCTGATGTGCCGCCGCCAATGTCCACCACCAGGGCGGTGGTCTCGCGGTCCACGCGCTGTTCAAAGTCCAGCGCGGCAGCAATCGGTTCCAGCTGGAAGGCGATGTCGGTGAAACCGGCCTCACGGGCCGCACGGCCCAGGGTCTCTTGCGCCAGCGCATCGCGCTCGGCATCGTCGTCCACAAAATGCACCGGGCGGCCCAGCATGGCGCGGGTGAGGGGCTGGCCAATCTGGGCCTCGCAGCGGCGTTTGAGTTCCTTGAAGAACAGCACCACGATGTCAAAGAACTGGATGCTCTGCCCGTTGACGGCCGTGTATTCGTCCATCAGGCGGCTGCCCAGCAGGCTCTTCAGGGACCGCAGCAGGCGCCCCTCGGTGCCGGCCAGATAGGCCTGCATGGCCTCGGAGCCATACAGCACGGAGTGGGTTTCGCTGACAAAAAACAGCGCGGTGGGCATTTCCGAGCGGGCTCCGTCCAGCGCGATGGTGTGCATCTGGCCGTCGGGGCCAATCAGGGCAGCGGCGGAGTTGGAGGTGCCGAAGTCAATGCCCAGGGTCAGGGTGGGGGTTGCGGAACGCTTACTCGGCACGGGCAGACGCTCCTAGCACCTGCTTCAGGAAGGCGGAAATGTCGGCAATCTCGCGTGGGTGCACGGCGTGCTGCATGGGGTAGGCGTGCCACTGCACCGGGTGGCCCAGCGCGGCCAGCGCGTCGCGCGACTCCTCGCCGCGCGCAATCACCACCACCGGGTCCTGCGTGCCGTGGGCCATGAAGATGGGGGTGTGGGCATTGGCCTCCAGCCGTTCGCTGCTGGTGCGGTCGGCCAGCGGCAGGTAGCCCGACAGCGCCATGATGCCGGCCAGCTTGTGCGGCAGGCGCAGGCCCGTGTGCAGGGCCATGGCGCAGCCCTGACTGAAGCCGGCCAGCACGATGCGATCAAACGGAATGCCGCGTGCCACTTCGTTGTCAATCAGGGCCTTGATGGCCTGTTCGGATTTCTGGATGCCGGCGGCGTCCTGGGCGGCGGTGCCGTTCAGGCCCAGGATGTCGTACCAGGCCGGCATGATGTAGCCGCCATTCAGGGTGACGGGAATGCTGGGCGCATGCGGAAAGACAAAGCGGATCGGTGGGCAGCCATCCAGGTCCAGCTCGGGCACCAGGCCGGCAAAGTCGTTGCCATCGGCGCCCAGGCCGTGCAGCCAGATGACGGCGGCGGTGGCGGGTGTGCCGGGTTGGGATTCGAGTTCGATGCGGGGCAGCAGGGTGGACATGGCAGGGCGGGGCACAAAGCAAAAGGGGCCTCATTGTCCATGAAGCCCCTTGCCGGTGCCGGTTGTCGGCGATTGGCTAGTAGAACCAGTCGGGATAGAGCAGGCGGGTCTGGTCCAGCGCGCGGTCGCCCAGGGCGATCAGGTCCTTGACGGCCAGCTCCGACACCGGGGCACTGGCCACAAAGGCAATGTCTTCCAGGTGGCGGTTGGCGTGCAGCATGTGGTGCAGGTCGTCCACGGTGAGGTCCAGCAGCTCAAAGGCCAGCTGGATGGTCATGGCGCGGCTGCCTTCCTGCTCGCGCGGCAGCATGCCATGCAGGTAGAGCGAGCCCAGGCACAGGGCGTAGATGCCTTCATGGGCCATGTAGTAGCGGCCCACGGCGCTCAACTCCGGCGTCTTGGCATCCCGCAGGGACACCACGGCGTTGGAGAGGAAGCGCAGGGCGGCGACTTCGTCAAACCGGGTTTTTTGCAGCTGGCGGCTCCACAGCAGGAGCTCCAGCTGGGGCGTTGGGCGTTGGAGTAGGGTTGAGGTCATACCGCTTTCTCTCTTTTAGGGATGTGTCCTCTTGTCTATCGGCAGCCCGGCGCCGAACTGGAGGGCAATCCACCCCAACCCCGTGTTTTTCCCTAGCTGACGCGCCGGATCAGCGCCGCCGTGAACTCGGCCGTGCTGGCCTTGCCACCCAGGTCGCCGGTGCGGATGTTGTCCACGTTCAGCGTCTGGTCGATGGCGGTGCGCAGGCGCGTGGCCATGTCGGGCAGCTTGCAGTGGTCCAGCATCATGGCGGCGGCCAGCAGGATGGCAATCGGGTTGGCAATGCCCTTGCCGGCAATGTCCGGCGCAGAGCCGTGCACCGCTTCGAAGATGGCCGCATCGGCGCCGATGTTGGCACCGGGTGCCATGCCCAGCCCGCCCACCAGGCCAGCCACCAGGTCGGAGAGGATGTCGCCAAACAGGTTGGTGGTGACCAGCATGTCGAACTGCCAGGGGTTGAGCACCAGCTTCATGGCGCAGGCGTCGATGATGACGGTGTCCAGCTCGAATTGGCCCTTGTACTTGCGCTCGTACAGCTCCAGACCGGTTTCCAGGAAGATGCCGGTCAGCGCCTTCATGATGTTGGCCTTGTGGACGATGGTGACCTTTTTGCGGCCGGTGGTGACGGCGTGTTCAAACGCGTACTCCAGCAGGCGGCGGCTGCCGGCGCGGGTGTTGATGCCGGTCGCCATGGCGACGGCGTGCGGATCGTTGTCGATCTTCACATAGTGCTCGTGGCCGATGTACAGGCCTTCGAGGTTTTCACGCACCACGACCAGGTCGATCTTGTCAAAACGCCCGCCGGGGATGATGGTCTGCGCCGGGCGCAGGTTGGCGTAGAGCTGGAACTCCTCACGCAGGCGCACGTTGGAGGAGCGGTAGCCGCCGCCGGTGGGCGTTTCCAGCGGGCCCTTGAGGGCCAGGCGGGTGCGCCGGATGCTGTCCAGTGTGGCCTTGGGCAAGGGGTCGCCCACGGACTCCACGCCGCCCAGACCAGCGATCTGGCGGTCCCACTCAAACGGTGCGCCCAGCGCGGCCAGCACCGCTACGGTGGCGTCAACAATTTCAGGGCCGATGCCGTCCCCGGGGATCAGGGTGGCAGGAATGGTGTTCGACATACAAAGGCCTTTCAATGGCAGAAAGATGAACGCAAAAGGTGGGGCCCCAGCCCCTGATGACCGCTGCGAGCCAGTGTAAGCCCGTATGTCGCCGGGGTGACGGGCCCCGGCTTGACTTGCATCAGGGTTTGGGCAGCCAGCCCAGGCCGTGGGCGTGCAGGCTTTGCACGTAGAGGCGGTCTTTGGTCTCGGTGATGGCCGTGGTCTCGGGGTAGGCACCGGTGGAGTCCTGCAGGTCGGCCACCACCTTGCCGTCTTCGGTGAAGGCGATCACGTGGCCATAGGACGGAGGCACCGGCCACAGCGCGCGCGGCAGGCGCAAGCTCAAACGGCGCAGCCAGGGCTTGTCGGCCATGGCGTCGGCCTTGGGGTTGCGCGGCTTGGCAAAACCCATCCAGATCTTGCCGTCCAGCCCGCGCATCAGGTTGTCGGGGTAGCCGGGCAGGTTGTCCATCAGCACCGTGGCCTGCGGGTTGTTTTGCGCCACGTTGACGCCGCTGGCGGCCACGGCAATCTTCCACAGGCGGAACTTGCCGGTCTCGTTGACGAACAGGGTCTGCTCGTCGGTGCTCAGCGCCACGCCATTGGCAAAGCTCAGGCCGTAGGCCAGCACGCGGGTGGCCTTGGTGGCGGGGTCGTATTCGAGGATGCGGCCTGTGGAGGCGCCTTCGATGATGTCGAACACACTGGCCTCAAAGGTGCCGCCCCAGTCCTTGGGTGCAAAGCGGGTGGAGGCATCGCTGAAATACATCTTGCCGCTCTTGGCCACGACCACGGCGTCGGCATAGCGGATGGGGTCGCCGTTGACGCTGTCGGTCAGCACGGTGGTGGTCTTGCCGTCGGGCGCAATGGAGAGCAGGCCCTTGATGGCGTCGGCCGCAATCAGGTTGCCCTTGGCGTCAAAGTCAAAGCCCAGCACGCGCCCGCCTGTGTTGGCAAACACCTCCTGGCCCGAACCATCGGCCGCCATGCGCAGGATGTTGCCGCTGGCCACCGTGGTGTAGAGTTTGCCGTCCGGGCCAAACACGATGTGTTCGGGTCCGACCTCGCCGTGCAGGTCGATCATTTTCAGGCCGGCCAGTTTGGTGTTGACGGCATGCACGCCCCCATAGCCGGGGGCGGTTGGCAGCGTGAATGCGACCGGGGTGATGGGGACCGGCCACAGCAGCAGATAGGCGGCTGCGAGCAGGACCAGGGCGAGCAGGGTGCTCAGAATCTTTTTCATGCGGTGTCTCCTTCGTTGTGCGCGAAGGATAGCCGCAATGAATGGGCGCCGATGTTGCCTGCGCGACGGTGTTAGCCGAGCAGCGCTTGTGCGAATTCCCGTGCGTTGAAGGTTTCCAGCTCTTCCAGTTTTTCACCCACGCCGATGAAGTACACGGGGATGGGCCGCTCGCGCGCAATCGCCGCAATCACGCCGCCCTTGGCCGTGCCGTCGAGCTTGGTGATGATCAGGCCGGTGAGTTGCAGTGCGTCGTCAAAGGCGCGGACCTGCATCAGCGCGTTCTGGCCGGTGTTGCCGTCGATGACCAGCAATACCTCGTGCGGCGCGGTGCCGTCAGCCTTCTGGATGACACGCTTGATCTTCTTCAGCTCTTCCATCAGGTGCAGCTGCGTGGGCAGGCGCCCGGCGGTGTCGACCAGCACCACGTCCTTGCTGCGGGCCTTGCCGGCGGCCACGGCGTCAAAGCTCACGGCAGCAGGGTCGCCCCCTTCCTGGCTGATGATCTCCACCAAATTGCGGTCGGCCCAGACGCTCAACTGCTCGCGTGCGGCGGCGCGGAAGGTGTCGGCTGCGGCCAGCAGCACGCTGGCGCCGTGTTCGGACAGGTGGCGCGTGAGCTTGCCGATGGAGGTGGTCTTGCCCGCGCCATTGACGCCGGCCACCATGATGACGGTGGGCTTGTGTTCGCCAATGACCAGCGGCTTTTGCAGCGGCTGCAGCAAGTCGGTCAGCAACTGGGTCAGGATGTTCTTCAGCGCCACCGGGTGGGTGACGCCGCTGTCTTTTACCTTGCGGCGTAGCTCGGTCAGCAGGTACTGGGTGGCGGGCACGCCGGCATCGGCCATCAGCAGCGCGTCTTCCAGGCTCTCGTACAGGGCTTCGTCGATGACAGAGCCGCCGAACACGGTGGAGATGCTGCTGGCGGTCTTGCCCAGGCTGGCCTTGAGCTTGTCGATCCACTTCTGCCGCTCGGGCGGCGTGGCGCTGGGGACCGGGATGTCAATCGG
>JAVBYK010000113.1 GCA_030824095.1 bacterium | reverse complement strand
GCGCGTGGCAGCAGGTCGGGTGTGATCCGGTTGCCTTCGAGCGGAAGGCCGGCGGACAGCGCTTCCAGTGTCGTGGTGATGCCAAAAATCTTGGCGATCGCAATCACGCTGTCCAGCAAGGGGTCAAATCGAACGCTGTGCTCTCCAATGCGCTTGGTGCTTTGACTAGCTGCAGTCTGACTGGTTGGCATCGGAGCGGTGTAGGGTGGTATTGGTGTGCGGCGGCTATTCTGTCACGAGCGCGGTTAGAGTATCCGGTCGTCTCCGCCCAGCAGGTTCAGTGCACCGTGAAGGCGGTTGCGCAGGCCTTTTCGGATCAGCATCTTCCTTTGGGCGGCGGCGGGCAAGTCGGTGTGTTGAATCACGTTCTTCATGATGAGTGTGTCAATCAGGTCTTCCAGCACCCGAACAAATTCAGCATCTGCCTCGTTGAACGCGGGCTCCGCGGGCTTGGTCCTGATAAACCGCTGAACCTCGGGGTGGTCGTCCGCCAGCATCTCGCTGCCAGGCTGTGCTCGCCTGGAAATGGACTCGATGGCGCCCTCAGCGTTGCGCAAGACGTGGAACATAGGTTCTGTGCTTAGGAGGAAAAGTTCGTGACCGGATTGGGTGCATACCCTTGATGAATGTTAGCACCCTGAACAAGGGGCTCCTTCACCGAACTGATTTGGGTCAAATTTGAATCCATGCATACCCCATCCAGTATTTGGTATACTATGCAGGGTATAGAGGAGCAAAGATGAACACACATGTTTCCTGGTGTCAAAGCAGCCATGGGCGCTATCGTTCCATGCGATGGGTGCTGACGGCGGTAGTGCTGGCGTGGTACGTGCCTGGGCACACCCAGACGGTGCCAGTGCCGGTAACCGTAGTTCAGGCCCAGTCGGTCGGCTCCGCCTATGAATTGGATGGCGTCATCCAACCGGTGCGGCAAAGCACCATCTCCGCCCAGGCGGCGGGGCGGATTGTCAGTCTGTCGGCGAAGTCGGGCGACAAAGTCCGTGCGGGCCAGGTACTGGCCGTCATTGATGACCGCGAAGCCGCTGCCGGAGTTCAGCGTAGCCAGGCGCAGATCGGCCAGGCGGACGCGGAGCTGCGCAATGCGAAGGCGCAGGTGGAGCGTACGCGCGATTTGCAACGCAAAGGATTCATCAGCCAGGCGGCACTGGATACGGCGGAAGCCCAGTACAAGGGGGCGGCCGCTGCGCGTGATGTGGCCAGTGCCGGTGCGCTGCAATCCAGCATCTCCCAAGGATTTACCCGCGTCACTGCACCATATGACGGTTGGGTGCTACAGACCCAGGCAGAGGCCGGGGACTTGGCAGTTCCGGGCAAACCGCTGCTCACGGTCTATGCGCCCCTGCCACTGCGCGCGGTGGTCCAGGTGCCTGCCTCGCGCGCTCAGGTTGTGCGGACTGCTGCGCAGACCCTGGTGCAGGTGAACGCAGAGCAAGCCGCCTCGGCGTGGGTCCAGCCGGTTGCCAGCAGCGCGGTGCCATCGGCTGACCCGGTTTCGCAAACCGGGGAGTGGCGTTTTGAACTGGCCCCCAAAGACAGTGCCAATCTACTTCCCGGGCAGCAGGTCCGGGTGCGCTTCGTCCTGCCCCAAGGTGGCACGCAGGCTTCCAAAATGCTGGTGCCACGGGCAGCCATCGTGCGACGCGGTGAATTGGTGGCAGTCTATGTGGCTACCAACGGCGCCTTCTCCTTGCGAGCGGTGCGGTTGGGGGTTGATCTGGGTGCACAGGGTGTCGAGATTCTGGCCGGTGTCCAGAGCGGCGAGTCCATTGCGCTGGATCCCATTCGGGCTGGCTTTGCCAAGGCCGTTCCGGCAGCGCCCACAACGCCTGCAGCATCCGCCGCCAAGAAGTGAGCCGCACATGAACGCCAAACCGCCTGTGGGCATCTCGGGTCGCATTGCGGCGGCCTTCCAATCAAATGCGCTGACACCCTTGCTGGCACTGGTTGCCATGCTGTTGGGCCTGTTCGCCGTGCTGGTGACGCCGCGGGAAGAAGAGCCACAAATCAATGTCACGATGGCCAATGTGCTGATTCCCTTCCCGGGGGCCAGCAGCGTGGACGTCCAAAACATGGTTGCCCGGCCGGCTGAGCAGGTGCTGGGCCAGATTGCAGGTGTCGAGCACACCTACTCGGTGGCGCGCCCTGGCGTGGCCGTCTTGACTGTCCAGTTCAAGGTGGGCGTGCCGCGTACCGAAGCGCTGGTTCGCTTGTATGACGTGCTCAATGCCAATCAGGACTGGCTCCCGCGCGACCTTGGCGCCTTGGCGCCCATCGTCAAGCCAAAGGGTATTGACGATGTCCCGGTGGTGGCAGTGACCTTGTGGAGCAGGGATGCGCTGCCGGCCTCCGAACTCCAAGGCGTTGCCCACACCGTCGAGGCCGAATTCAAGGCTGTCAGCGGTGTGCGGGAAGTGCAGACCGTTGGCGGGCCTGGCCGGGCGATCAATGTGGTCATTGATCCGGCTCGTCTGCGCGCACGGGGCGTCGATCTGATTGCCTTACGCAAGACCATTGCGGCTGCCAACTTTGGGCTGCCGGCAGGAAGCGTTCTGGATACAACGGGCGTGGCAGCGGGTGCGCAGATGCTGACGGTCGAGGCGGGTGAGTTCCTGCGCACGGCGGACGATGTGGCCGATCTTGTGGTGGGTAGCAGCAAGGGTGCGCCCGTTTTCCTGCGGGATGTGGCAAGAGTCGAGGCCGGCGCGCAGCAGGCGCTGCGCTATGTCCGATATACACCGGGCGTTGCCGCAGCCGGTGTCGCGTCTGCGGCGTCCGCCCCAGCGGGCAGTGGTCAGTCCTTCCCGGCAGTCACCATCAGTGTGACCAAGAAGCCTGGGGAGAATGCGGTGGACGTTTCCCGCGCCGTGGTCGCACGCCTGGATGCGCTGCGCAACGCGGTCATTCCGGCCAATTTCGAAGCCACTGTGACCCGCGACTACGGTGAGACAGCGGCTGAGAAGGCCAACAAGCTGATTCAGAAACTGGGTTTTGCCACGGGCTCCGTCATCCTGTTGGTGGGTCTGGCCCTGGGGCGCCGTGAAGCCATCATTGTGGGTTCGGCCGTCATACTGACCCTCACCGCCACGCTGTTCGCCTCCTGGGCGTGGGGCTTCACCCTCAATCGCGTGTCCCTGTTTGCGTTGATCTTCTCGATCGGCATCCTGGTGGACGATGCCATCGTCGTCGTCGAGAACATCCACCGCCACCAGCAACTGTCGCCGGGTACCCCGCTGAAGGATCTGATCCCCGTCGCGGTGGACGAGGTCGGTGGCCCCACCATTCTGGCCACGCTCACGGTGATCGCCGCCTTGCTGCCGATGGCGTTTGTCTCGGGTCTGATGGGCCCTTACATGAGTCCTATACCGATCAACTCCAGCTTGGGCATGGCCTTGTCCCTCGGCATTGCCTTCACCGTCACGCCCTGGCTGGCACTGAAATTCATGCGCCAACATGGTCATACGGGTCACGCACCCGCGCCGTCAGGCCATGGCACTGGCAAGCCATCCAGGTTGCAGAGCCTGTTCGGACGCATTCTCACGCCGTTTCTGGAAAGCGCCCGCAAGCGCTGGTTGTTGCTGGGCGGCATTCTGGCGGCTCTGGTGCTGTCCGTCGGCATGGTCATGGTCCAGTGGGTGGTCCTGAAAATGCTGCCCTTTGACAACAAGAGCGAGTTCCAGGTCGTCGTTGATATGCCGGCCGGCACGCCGCTGGAAGATACGGCCGCCACCTTGCAGGACCTGGGCAGCTTCCTGGCGCAACAGCCGGAAGTGCTGAACCTGCAGGCCTACGCTGGCACCGCCTCGCCCATCACCTTCAATGGCCTGGTGCGCCAGTACTACCTGCGCGCCGACGCCGAGCAAGGTGATTTGCAGGTCAACTTGGTGGACAAGCACCACCGCAGCGAAAAGAGCCACGTGATCGCACAGCGCCTGCGTCCTGCTCTGGAAGAAATTGGTGTCCGCCACCACGCCCGGATCAAGGTGGTCGAAGTCCCCCCCGGACCGCCTGTTATGTCACCGCTGGTTGCGGAGATCTATGGCCCAGACGAAGCCGGTCGCCAGAAGCTGGCCAGCCGGGTTGCTGCGGCATTTGCCTCCACTGCTGACATTGTCGGAACCGACACCAGCCTGCGCGAAGACGCACCCCGGGCCTTCCTGCGTGTGCGCAGGCAGCGCGCCGAGTCGCTGGGCATTCCGGTGGCGGCCATTGCCCAGACGGTGTCGTCGGCGCTATCCGGAACGGATGCGGCCTACCTGCACGACCAGCAGTCCAAATACCCGGTGCCTGTGCGCATCCAGTTGCCGCCGGAGAGCCAGGTCGGACTGGAAGCGCTGTTGGCCCTGCCCATGCGGGCCGCCAATGGTCAATTGGTTCCGTTGTCGGAGCTGGTGCAGGTGGAGCGCGGCATCATCGACAAGCCGCTTTTCACCAAGGATCTGCAGGGGGTGAGCTATGTCATGGGTGACATGGCGGGCAAGCTCGACTCACCGCTGTACGGTCTGTTCGCAACCCGTTCAACGCTGGAGAAAACCGCCGCGCAGCAACAGGACCCGGTAGGCGAATACTGGATCCACCAGCCCACCAACCCCTACCAGGAATACGCCATCAAATGGGATGGCGAGTGGCAAATCACCTACGAGACCTTCCGCGACATGGGTGCGGCCTACGGCGTGGGCTTGATCCTGATCTACCTGCTGGTGGTGGCCCAGTTCCGCAGCTACCTGACGCCCCTGGTCATCATGGCGCCCATTCCACTGACCATCATCGGTGTCATGCCGGGCCACGCCCTGCTGGGGGCCCAGTTCACCGCCACCAGCATGATCGGCATGATCGCGCTGGCCGGCATCATCGTGCGCAACTCCATCCTGCTGGTGGACTTCATTGAGCTGCAGGTGCGAGAGGGATTGCCGTTCAAGACCGCGGTGTTGCAGTCGGCCGTGGTGCGGGCCCAGCCCATCGTGCTGACCGGTGTGGCCGCCATGATCGGGGCCTTCTTCATTCTGGATGACCCGATCTTCAATGGGCTCGCCATTTCCCTGATCTTTGGCATCCTGGTCTCGACCCTGCTGACCCTGGTTGTCATACCCGTCCTTTATTACGCCCTGTACCGCCACCGCCAGGAGGCCAAGAACGCTACAGACGCTGCCTGATCCCGCTTGAGAACTACAACCCCTGAGGAGACAAACCATGGCACATATCATCATCGTTGGCGCTGGCATAGGCGGCTTACCTGCCGCCTATGAGATACGCGAGCTGCTCGGCAAGGAGCACCGTGTCACCGTCGTCAATGCGACGGACTACTTTCAGTTCGTTCCCAGCAACCCGTGGATAGCGGTGGGCTGGCGGGAACGGGAGCAGATCACCGTTCCCATTGCCCCCTATCTGGCGCGCAAGGGCATTGACTTCTTTGCCAAGGCCGTGACCACCATTGACGCGCCGGCCAACCGACTGACGCTGACCGATGGAACCACACTGGAATATGACTATCTGGTGATCACGACCGGGCCCAAGCTATCGTTTTCCGAGGTGCCTGGCGCAGGACCGGTCAGCTCGGGCGGCGGTGGTTTCACCCACTCCGTTTGCAGCGTGGACCACGCGCAGGAATTCTTTGCGGACTACCAGAAGTTCCTGGAAAACCCCGGTCCGGTAGTTATCGGGGCCATGCCCGGAGCCAGCTGCTTTGGCCCCGCCTACGAGTTCGCCTTCATCCTAGATACCGACCTGCGTAAGCGCAAGTTGCGCCATATGGTGCCAATCACCTATGTAACCAGCGAGCCGTATATCGGGCACCTGGGCCTTGGCGGCGTGGGCGACAGCAAGTCCATGCTGGAGTCGGAAATGCGCAACCGCGACATGAAGTGGATCACCAACGCCAAGACCACCCGCGTCGAAGACGGCAAGCTGTTTGTGACGCAACTGGATGACCTGGGCGCGGTGTACAAGGAGCACGAAGTGGGCTTCAAGCTGTCCATGATGCTGCCGGCCTTCAAGGGCGTCGATGCCGTGGCCGCCGTGCCCAACCTGTGCAACCCGCGCGGCTTTGTGCTGATCGACGAGCACCAGCGCAGCAAGGCCTATCGCAACATCTTCTCCGCCGGTGTGTGCGTCGCCATTCCCCCTGTCGAAACCACCCCGGTGCCCACCGGCACGCCCAAGACTGGCTACATGATCGAGAGCATGGTGGGTGCGATTGCGCACAACATCCTCGATGACCTGAATGGGCGCCCGGCCGAGGCCAAGGGCACTTGGAACGCCATCTGTCTGGCCGACATGGGCGACACCGGCGCGGCCTTTGTGGCGCTGCCCCAGATTCCCCCACGCAACGTGAACTGGTTCAAGAAAGGCAAGTGGGTCCACCTGGCCAAGATTGCGTTTGAAAAGTATTTCATTCGCAAGATCAAGAACGGGACCTCGGAGCCCATCTATGAGAAGTACGTGCTCAAGGCCTTGGGCATTGTCCGCCTGGCAGATCGCAAGAAATAAGCCACACCACTATCCATTTTCATCAGGAGTATCACCATGACCGTAGACCGCTACATCCACATCTTCGCTGGCACTTTCATCCTGCTGTCCTTGGCCCTGGGGGTCAATGGCAGCCCGTTGTTTGTCTCGCCATGGTGGTTGGCATTCACCGCGTTTGTGGGCGTCAATCTGTTTCAGTACGGCATCACCAATATGTGCCCGCTGGGCTGGATGCTCAAAAAGCTGGGCGTGCCCGAGGGCAGCGTGAGCTGCCAGCGCTAATTGGGCCGGCATCCGACAAACTTGAGAAATTGAAACGAAAATGGCCATCTCATCACCACAAACCCAAGAGGCCTGTTCCGTGTCCGTATTGAATCAAGTGGAAGCCCGCACCGAAGTACTGAACCGCCTGCGCCGTGCCGAAGGGCAGATTCGCGGTATCCAGCGCATGGTCGAGGAGGGCGAAAGTTGCCTGAAGATCGGCCAGCAGTTTTCAGCAGTCCGCAAGGCGCTGGACAGCACCTACCTGCGCATGACGGTGTGCTTCATGGAGCAGGAGCTGCAGGCCCGCATGCATCCGGATGCGGAGCAAAAGGCCGATCTGGACATCATGCTCAAGGACCTGGAGACCCTACTCGCCCGCATGGGCTGATGCAATCACGCCCCCGCCCAGGCAGACATCGCCGTCATACAGAACGGCCGACTGTCCTGGTGTGACGGCCCATTGGGCCTCGGGGAAGGTCAGCGCGAACGCCTGCTGGCTGGCGCTGTCCACGTGGCACGGCGCATCGCTTTGCCGGTAGCGGGTCTTGGCAGCCAGGTCCGTTGTCGTCGGCGGGGCGCCTGCAATCCAGCTGGCATCCTGCGCAGTCAGCGTGTGCGATTGCAGCCACGGGTGGTCATGCCCCTGCACCACCCACAAGGTATTGGTCTGCATGTCCTTGCGTGCCACAAACCAGGGCGCGTGTTCGCCCCCGCCCTTTTGCGCCCCCTTGGCCTTGATGCCGCCAATGCCCAAGCCCTGGCGCTGGCCCAGCGTATAAAAACTCAGTCCCTGGTGCTGGCCCAGCGCACGACCAAATCCGCGGCTGCCGGGCTGGCCGGTGCCGTCGCGGATGGGACCGGGCTCTTTTTGGATGTAGCGGTTCAGGAATTCGCGGAATGGCCGCTCGCCAATGAAGCAGATGCCGGTGGAGTCCTTCTTTTTGGCGTTGGGCAGGCCCATGTCCAGGGCAATCTGGCGCACCTGGGTCTTGTGCAACTCGCCCACGGGAAACAGCGTTTTGGACAATTGCGCCTGGTTCAGCCGGTGCAAAAAGTAGCTCTGGTCCTTGGACGGGTCCAGGCCTTTGAGCAGTTCAAACAAATCGTTGGCGGGGTTCTGGCGCACGCGGGCGTAATGCCCTGTGGCAATCTTCTCGGCGCCCAGGCGCATCGCGTGGTCCAGAAAGGCCTTGAACTTGATCTCGGCGTTGCACAGGATGTCGGGGTTGGGGGTGCGCCCGGCCTGGTACTCGCGCAGAAATTCGGCAAACACCCGGTCCTTGTACTCGGCAGCAAAGTTGACGTGCTCGATTTCGATGCCGATCACGTCGGCCACGGCGGCGGCGTCCACAAAGTCGATGTTGGACGAGCAGTATTCGCTGTCGTCATCGTCTTCCCAGTTTTTCATGAAAATACCGATGACTTCATGCCCTTGGCTCTTCAACAGATGCGCCGTGACCGCCGAATCCACACCGCCGCTGAGGCCCACCACCACTCTTTGCTTGCTCATGCTGTGATTTTAGAGGGTCGGCTTTGGCCAGGTCATTCTGATCAAAATTGGCATCTAGCCCTCGTG
>JAVBYK010000471.1 GCA_030824095.1 bacterium | reverse complement strand
AGCGTCACGATGTAGCGGGTGGAGTTGGCGAGGTGGGATGTCGCGCCCAGATCCAGAAACACGCTGCGGCAGTTTTGCGCCAGGGCAGACACCAGCTGTTCGAGCTTTCCCCGCTTGCGCTCCCACCCTATCCATCGCTGCTCACTTTCGCTGAACACGCGAGCACGGTGCAGCAGCAGAAAGCGCAGACAGCGGTCAGGGTCTTCGGCACTGCGCGGGTGGCGTGCGTTGAGGTCATCCATGTGCTGCCTGGCCGATGCCAGCAGTTCCGTGTCGGTGGCCAGGTTCGGTGCGCTCGCATCTGCCCAGTCGGTCAGCAGAGCGAACTGGGCCGCACTCTCCGGATTGGCGAGGTAGTGCAGCTCCAGCCGGTGTGCCAGCTCGCGGTTGGACGCCCTGTCGGACAGCATGCAGGGAATCACCACGATGACGCGATGGTCCACGGGAATGCCGTCGGCCAGTGCCAGCCGGGGCAGGCGGTGCGGACGGATGGATTCACAGATCAAGCGGTTGAGTACCGCAACCACGGCCTCCGAAGCGGGGAAGGCCATCGCCAGCATGCCCAACGCGATCACCCAGGCCGGGTCTGACGCGCCTGTCTGGGCGAGGTCTTGGCGCAGCAAAAAACCGATCACGGCGCACAGCGTTGCTACCAGAACAGACAGGTAAATGGGGAAGACCATGCGCCGGGCAAGGTTCTGCCATGCAAAGCCCCATTGCGTGTGAAGCTCCAGTGCGTCCGTCAGCGCCGACTGTCCGTTGCCGCGCAGCCAGTGGTGGGCGACCGAGGATGCGTCGTCCCGACCGGAGCCTGCTTGCATGAGGTCCAGCAGGGTGCGCCCCACCGAGGCTTCTGCCTTGCCGCTGCGCCTGGCCAGCTTTTCGATGGCATGCAGTGTCTGATCCCGCGTCGCATCGTCCTCCGCGGCAAACAGTCTGGATGTCAACATCAGTCGTACCAGTGCGTTGGTGCGGGCAATGATGCCCGACCAGTCCGAGCCGCCAATGGCGCGCAGGGAATTGACCGCGTTGCTGACGCTCAAATTGTCTTCAGCCTGGGCGGCGCTTTGCTGGGTCTGCATGGCGCCCAGGTCAGGCAGAGCCGTGCGCAGCCAGTCCTGAACGGCGGGCAATCCCACATCTTCACCTGTCGCACGGCGGTCATGTAGCCGCTGCGCCATCTGGGCCAGGAAAACATTGGCAACCCCGCGCTGGTTCAGCAGACTCTGCAGCCGGTCGAGTGCATCCCCATCGTATTGGTCAATGTGATCAAAGCAGATGTTGGCAACCTCGCGGGCTGCCTTGTTGGTCGCTACCCGCTCGGCCAGGCGCCGCAGGCTTTCAACCAGGACTACCCGCAGCGTGGTGGGCAATGCCCATGCCTCGCTGAGCTTGAGTTCGCACACATCCTGGTAGGCCGTCAGAAACTGGGTTAGCAGCGCCTCGTCAAACGCCCCGTCGGTGTGTGCAACAAAGGACCACGCAACACCGTAGATGCGGGGTAGGCCGGATAGTGGCGCGCCCTGCAGCATGGGGAGCTTGCGGAAGTAGCCGCGGGGCAAGCCGTCGTGAATCTCCTTGATCTGCGCCTCGATGACGTGAAAGTTGTCAAGCAGCCACTCGGCCGCTGGACTGATGTCATAGCCCGAGCTGGCTTGCAGGCCGATGTATTGGTGACTCTGGCGCAGTGCGCGGATGTTGTCCCGCAGTCGTGGGAAAAATGTGGCGGCGCGCGAGCCATCCGTGGCGGAACGGTGCGCCTCTCCCAATATGCGGCCATGCTGCGCAAACCGTTGCGCACCGAAGATGTCGGCCCGGATGGGGGGCTGTACCGATCCCCGCGACGGGTCCAGAATGTCACACAGTGTGCAGGATGCGCCGGGCACCACACTCAGCAGAGCGGATGCCGCCATACCCTACAGTACCAGTCGTACCGTGGCGACCAGAAGACCGACGACCACGACGGATGTGACCATCCGCGAAACAATGAAGCCGCCCATGGACTCCGCGGCGCAATGCAGCGCCATGAGTTGCCCATGTCCGCTTCTGCAGACGCTGAGATGCTCGCCCAGGGATTCCAGTTCAAGAGGGGAAGTGTCTGCGCTGTCCCCGAAGGTCGCAGTGCTCCAGGGCTGCACAATGCCCGTTTTGGTTTTCATGTCAGACTCCGGCGACCGAGACGCGGGGTGCCGATCGGTGATGATTGGCGCGTCTCAAATGGGGAGTATGGGCACCCCGCCGGATTGGCTCCGTGCGCTATCGAACATTGCCGCTTGATCGGGGCTGTGGCCGCTAGTCCGCAGTGTCCAGGATCTTTCTTACCTTGGCCAGAAAGCTGACCCGATCCAGCGGTTTGACCGTGAAATCGATGGCACCTGCCTTGAGGCACCGCAGCACCACATCGCGTTCACTGTGTCCGGTCACCATCATGACGGGGATGCCGGCCAGGCGAAGATCGGCCTTCAGCCGTTGCAGGGTTTGCAGTCCGTCGATTTCGGGCATATCCATGTCCAGCAGAATCAGGTCGGGCAGGGTCCTCTCCAGGACGGCCAGAGCCTCCAGGCAGCCGTTGGAAAGTACCAGGTCGTACAGCTCTTCTTCCAGAACGGCTCCAAACACCTTGCGGTCGAACTCGCTGTCATCCACAACCAGAACGATCTGCTGAAACCGTTCATCCAGCTCCATGGCGGGGTCTGGATGGCCTGGGTTGTCGGTATTCATGGGTGGATCAGGAGAGGGCGCCGCTTTTCCCAATCTGCGATCCAATTCTGCACAGCATGTCCTGGCATGGGTTTGGCAATGAAGTAGCCCTGTGCAATGTCGCAGCCGCTGGCGCGCAGAAAGTTCCAGTCCGCGCGGTCTTCCACCCCTTCCGCAACGGACTCCATCTTGAGCTGTTTGGCCAGACTCAGACTGGCGTCGAACATGGCGCGCTGGGTATCGTTGGCCCAGGCGCCATGCACAAAGCTCTGGTCAATCTTCAGCTCGTCAAAAGGAATGTCCCGCAACTGGGACAGGGAGGAGTTGCCAGTACCAAAGTCATCAATGGACAGACAGAACCGGTGCAGACGCAAGCGAGTCAGGATTTCAAGCGGTATCCTCTGATCGCGCATCAGGCTGCTCTCGGTGACTTCCAGCACAATCTTCTGTGGCGGCACTCCGGCCAGGGTGGTGAGGTTGACGACGTAGTCCAGAAAGTTCAGTGAAGTCAAGTTCTCCATGGACAGGTTGATTGCCACACGCAGCGAAAGCCCCGCGTCCTGCCATGCTCGGGCTTGTGCCAGCGCGTGTGTCAGGACCGTGCGGGTGAGTTTGTCAATCAGGCCCCCCTGTTCCGCAGACCCGATGAATTGGTCAGGAAATACCATGCCGTCCTTGGGATGCTGCCACCGGACCAGGGATTCCACTCCGACCACTTCGCCTGACAGGACTGCGACCTTGGGCTGATAGTGGTTCAACAACTGCCCGCGGACCATGGCTGCGTGCAGTTCGTGTGCGGCATAGGTTCTCTTCAATGCCTTTGGAACACTTTCCGGTTTGGGTGACCATTGATCGATCAACACGGCCAGACGCTCGGGCGTAACCGGCTTGCTCAGGTGACCAAATACCGTAATTTTGTGGGCAAGAACCAGCCGCTCCACGGACTGCAAAACGCGCTCATCCTCTCCACTCACCAGAATGAGCGCACCAGCATAGTGGCGATCCACCAGATGGCGCACAAATTCAACACCATCCATATTGGGCATGTTGATGTCCAGCAGGATCAGGTCGGGTCTCACACTGGGCGGGTCCAACTGGGCCAGGGCGGCCAGGCCGCTCTCACAAGTCACCACAGACCGGCATCCGAGATTCTTCAGTATCCGATCCAGCATGCGCAACATGAAGGGTTCGTCGTCCAGAACCAGTACCCTGATGGTGCTTCGATTGATTGGACACACTTTTGGCAGTGTTGTTGTGGAGGTCATTGGCTGGTCCATGCGGTTAGCGGGCTCAGGCCTGGTTCAAACTGGTCGCATCGGAACGCATGCTGAGGTACCCCAGCAGGAAGCGGTCAACCCGTGCGAACTCTTTCTCAAACTCTGGAATGATCAGGTCCAGTGTGTCGGTCCGGTTATCCTGCCCGGCGGCTTCCAGATCCGCACAGAGGGCACCCAATCGCAGCGCTCCCACGGCGCGTGCCGATGATTTCAGCTTGTGTGCCAGTGCGTGAACCGTGGCGGGCTGTCCCGCTCCATGGGCGGTACGCAAGTCCCCCGCTGTGCGGGCTGCACTGGTGCGAAAGTCCCGCAGGAATTCACACAGTATGGTGATGTCACTGCCAATCAATGCCTCCAAGACTTTGACATCCACCGGAACAACCCATGGTGATGCGGCGGCGGTTGCAGTAGCCGTACCCATTGTTGTCGACACGTCGATTTCCTGGGACTCCAATGGCATCATTCCTGAAGCTACGACGGGCTGCCACTTCTTGAGCATGGCCTTGAGCTGAACCATTTGCACCGGCTTGCTCAGATAGTCGTCCATGCCCATGGCGATGCAGTGCTCTGCCTCGCCTTTCAGCGCATTGGCGGTGAAGGCGATGATGGGTATGTGGGCATCGCCGGTTTCAGCGGCCCGGATGGCGGTGGTCAACTCGTAGCCATCCATCTCCGGCATGTGCAAATCGGCGAGCAGGATGCCGTAGTCCCCGCTTTCCCATCGTTTCAGAGCCTCGCGCCCGTTGTTGGCAATGTCTGCCGTTCGACCCAGGAGCATCAGTTGCTGGAGTATGACCTTCTGGTTGTATTCGTTGTCCTCCGCGACCAGAATCAAACGACCCTCGCGCCTCGCCTCATCACGTGTTGTGGGTGCTGGCGTGGACTTGACCGGAACTTGCAGAGTGTCGATCGCCGGTGTGATGTCGATGCCAGCGGCGATGGCCACGGTGTGCAATAGCGCGTTGCGTGTGAGCAGGTTGCCATCCACCGAAACCACATCCAGAGCCTCCACGCGGGGCAGGCGGCGTTTGCCGCGCCCAATCACTACGAAGTGCCTTTCCTGACCGGATTGCTCCCTGAAAACGCGACGCAGTGCGCTGGCCGTTGTCTGGCAGTCAGCCACGTCCACAATGACCACACACAAGCCACCAGGATGCGCCTGAATCCAGCGCTGCGCGACTTCCATATCGGTTGCGCGTTCCACCATCGCATTCGCATGGGTGAGGTAGGAAACAATGTCTTCGCCCATCCCGTTCGCTCCAACCAGAACCAGGCATTGAAGTCCCTGCAGCAAACCGGGTGTCGTACCGGGCAACAATACCGCGTCGGATTCGGTGAAGGGCATACGCACGGTGAAGTTGGATCCCTCTGTGAGCACACTCTTCACAACGATAGTGCCGCCCATGAGTTCGACCAACTGCCCTGAAATGGCCAGCCCCAGTCCGGTTCCGCCAAATGTGCGCGTGATGGAGTTGTCAGCCTGGATGAAGGCATTGAAGAGACGGGCCTGCGTGGACTCGTCGATTCCTATGCCGTTGTCGCAGACCTGAAAGTCCACTGTGCAGTTCCGATCCAGACGTTTAGACAGGATTGCGCGGACCGATACGCGTCCTACCCGATCGAGCTTGCTGGAAAACTTGATCGCATTGTTGGTCAGGTTGATGAGAACCTGGCGGATTCTCCCGGGGTCACCCAAGACGGATGCCGGAATGGCCGGATCAACAAACAGTGTCAACTCCACGCCTTTCTTCATGGCAAATTGATTCATGTTGACGCAGGCGCTCTCGACGGTGTCGGCAATGGACATCGGAACCTTCTCGGTTTCCAGCTTGTTCGCCTCGATCTTGGAGAAGTCCAGGATGTCATTGATAACCGCCAGCAAGGCAAAGGCAGAATCATGGATGACGTTGGTCATTTCCAGCTGGGGGCCGTTCAGGCTGCTTTGCTCCAGCACATCGAGCATGCCGATGACTCCATTCATGGGTGTGCGGATTTCATGGCTCATGGTGGCCAGGAACTCGGACTTGGCGCGATTGGCCTTGTCTGCGATGGAGCGTGCGCGCTCCAGTTCCGAGTTTTTCTCCAGGAGCAGCGTGTCCATTCGCCGCCGCTCGGTGATGTCACGCGCTGCCGCAAAGACGCCCTCGATGCGTCCCTCGCGGTCAAGAAAGACGCTGGCGTTGTAGGACACCACGGTCTCGGGCCCAACCCGGGGGCGCGTCGTCAACTCGTAGTCAGATACTTTCTTCTCGGCCAGAACACGAACAATGCCGGCCTGGGCTCGCTCGGGGTCAGAGAAGTAGTTCCTGAAGGGAGTACCCAGCATCTGCTCCCTGGAGAAGCCTGTCAGGGCAACCATCTGCTGATTGACATCGGTGATGTGACCGGACGGATCGGTTGCGATCATTGCGTCGATGTTCGACTCAATCAAGGAGCGTGTGTAGAACTGCTGTGCGCGAAGGATCTTTTGAACGGCATACTCCGCCGTCACATCACGGAACACCAGAACGGCGCCCACCACCTGCGTGCCGTGACCACGGATCGGTGCACAGCTGTCCGCAATGTCACATTCGGTTCCGCCCCTTGCAATGAGAACCGTGTGATTGGCCAAGCCCTGAATGGTTCCGCTGCTGAGGGCCTCCATGACGGGAATGGCTGCGGGAAGGCGGGTTTCCTGGTTGACGATGTGGAAGACCTCATTCACCGGTCGCCCCTGCGCTTCGGCATGGGTCCAGCCAGTCAGTAGCTCTGCCAGTGGGTTCAGCAGCGTGACCCGTCCCTGAGCGTCGGTTGCAATGACTCCATCGCCGATGGAGTTCAGCGTGACGGCCAGCCTTTCCTCGCTGAGCTGCAATGTTTCGTTGGCGCTCTTCAGTTCCTGATTCGTGGCCTGCTGCACCGCCAGCAGATGTCGGGTTTCAAGATTGACCTGGTCCCTGGCGTGCTGGCGGGATTGGCGAAAGACCAGGTAGGCTATGCCCAGTCCCAGCAATGCTGCAAGCAGACTCGCCAGTGCAATGACGACGAAGAGACGCCCCATGGTTGATTGGAAGGTCGACTCCTGCGCGGCGTACCGGACCTGTTCCTGCTCGATAAAACCCTCCATTTCCGCCCGAATGGAGTCCATCAGTAGCCGTCCCGGTCCGGCAGAGATGGCAGCCTGTGCGGCCATCAATCCGCTACTGCGGCGCAAATCGATGAGGCGCTTCAACTCGGTCATCTTCGCATCGACCAAAGGCAGGATCGCATGCAGATGCCCGATGGCATCGGAGGACTGGGTCAGGCGCCCCAGACTGTCAATCTCTGCCATGAGACTGCCGCTGGCGTCCAGGTAGGGCTCCAGGAATCTTTCGTCGCCCGTCAGCAAGAAGCCTCTCTGGCCTGTTTCAGCATCCTTCAGGGTTGACAGCACGCCGTTGGCGCCACTGAGCACGCGTTGGGTGAGCTCACTTGCCTGCGCCGCCGTCTCAATCTGGCGATAGGCGCCGAACAGTGACACCACCAGAGCCGAGATGCACAAGGCTGAGGCGGCAATCCATCCCAACGTCTGGTGCTGTGTCTTCATTGGAAAGTTCTCTCTCGGTCCATTGCTGCAGGGTGTTTCCCATCGTTGGACGCCGGCGCTCAGCGGTGTGCGGCGCAGGCAACGATGCCACGATCAGAATAGGCGTGGCGGTCAACTCAGTCCGTGCGCTGTCACACCTACGCTGCATTGCCCCCGAGCAGACAGGGTTCGGGAGCACACAGACCGGGTTGACCTGGCTGGATACCTTCAGGGTTAGTCGTATCCGCGGTGGAGAACCTCTGTGGCACACACGATTTACCAGGAGATTCCATGCAACATGCATCGCTACGCGGCCCCGCTCACCTGCCATTCATGTCGACCGTCACTCAGCCATTGGGTGATGAGGCGCCCAACGAACGGCTAACGCAGGAGTGCCGCACGGACAGCCAGTTCATGGAGATGCTGAATGCTTATCGCCAGAGTGGCGGGCTGGCTCGTGCGCAGGAGGTATTTGTCCAGTTCAAAACCCGAAGCGCAATCGAGCCATCGGTGCTGGCGCGCTGGATTGTCAAGCGCAGCGTGATCAGCTTCGACTGGCAGTCCAAGGTCTGGATACCTCTGTTTCAATTCAACCGGGACGGTATGACACTGCAGACGGGTATTGTCGAGGTGCTGATGGCGCTCAATCCGGTTTTTGAACCGTGGGAGCTGGCGTATTGGTTTGCGCAACCCAACCGGTGGCTGCAAGACGGGGGGAAGCCTGCCGACCTGATACGAACCGATGCGCATGCCGTGCTGCGCGCGGCCTGTTCAGATCGGTTCATTGCCCACTGAGTCGTTCTTTGGTATCGGCATAGTCGACGGGGAAGGAGTGAAAGACC
>JAVBYK010000110.1 GCA_030824095.1 bacterium | reverse complement strand
TCGCGCCGCTCCAGGATGCTCTTGGTGCAGCTGAGCCGCATCTGCTCGATGTGCTCGTTGATGGCGCTGTCTTTCTCGATGAACAGATCGCGCTGCGGCACATAGGCTTCGGGCTGGTAGTAATCGTAGTAGCTGACGAAATACTCCACCGCGTTCTTCGGGAAAAACTCCCGGAACTCGCTGTACAGCTGTGCCGCCAGTGTCTTGTTGGGTGCAAACACAATGGCCGGGCGCCCCAGGCGGGCAATCACATTGGCCATGGTGTAGGTCTTGCCGGAACCCGTCACCCCCAGCAGGGTCTGGAACACCTCACCATCATCGACGCCCTCCACCAGTTGCTCAATAGCTTCCGGCTGATCCCCTGCGGGCGGATAGGGCTGGTACAGCTCGTATGGCGAACCCGGGTAGCGGATGAATACGCCGCCGGCGGGAACGGGCGTTTCGTCCCCACTGGCAACGGTGGTTAGGGGAGTGCTGTGAACGGGCGACGGCATGGCTAGGAATTCCAAAAATGGGGCAAATAGCGCGGGGCAACCGGACATGGTACCCAAAGCGGCCCGACTCCGCCAAGCGCCCCGGCCGGACCCTGCGAAACGGCCGCCCTGCTCTGCAACAATGGATGGCATGAACGCCGCACCCACTCCCTGCCCCACAGAGACCTTCACCTGGCCCGTGCGCGTGTACTGGGAGGACACGGACGCGGGCGGCATCGTGTTCTATGCCAACTATCTGAAGTATTTCGAGCGGGCCCGCACCGAGTGGCTGCGGGCCTTGGGCATCGCGCAAAGCCGCTTGCAGCAGGACCAGGGCTGCATCTTCGTCGTCAGCGACGTGCAACTCAAGTACCTGCACCCGGCCCGGCTGGACGACTCCCTGCTGGTATCGGCCCGGCTCGTGGACATGGGGCGCTCGTCCTTCACGCTGGAGCAGGAAGCCCGGCTGGACGCCGCCGTGCCCACGGTGCTGTGCCGCGGCACGGTGCGCATCGGCTGCCTGAACAACCAGAGCATGCGCCCCACGCGCATCCCGGCCGAGGTGCAACAGGCACTGCAATCCGGCACCTAAACCATGCCGAATCCGCATCGCCCACAGGCGGACTAACACGCTCGGACCGGTAGAATTGGGTCTTGCGTCCGCGCAAAGCGGGCGTCCCGCCGCCGAATTTTTCTCACAGGACTCTGCTATGTCTCTCTTTTCCGCCGTCGAAATGGCCCCCCGTGACCCGATTCTGGGTCTGAACGAACAATTCAACGCCGACACCAACCCCAACAAGGTCAATCTGGGTGTGGGCGTGTATTTCGACGATAACGGCAAGCTGCCGCTGCTGCAGTGCGTGCAAGCCGCTGAAAAAACCATGATGGACAAGCCCACTGCCCGTGGCTACCTGCCCATCGACGGCATCGTGGCCTATGACAACGCCGTCAAGGGTCTGGTGTTTGGTGCCGACAGCGAACCCGTCACCTCCGGCCGCGTGGCCACCGTGCAGGCCATTGGCGGCACCGGCGGCCTGAAGATTGGCGCCGACTTCCTGAAGAAGGTCAGCCCCAACGCGAAAGTGCTGATTTCCGACCCCAGCTGGGAAAACCACCGCGCCCTGTTCACCAACGCCGGATTCGAAGTAGATACGTATGCCTACTACGACGCGGCAACACGCGGCGTGAACTTCGACGGCATGCTGGCCAGCCTGAACGCTGCCGCCGCTGGCACCATCATCGTGCTCCACGCCTGCTGCCACAACCCGACCGGCTACGACATCACCCCGGCCCAGTGGGACCAGGTGATTGCCGTGGTCAAGGCCAAGGAACTCACACCCTTCCTGGACATGGCCTACCAGGGCTTTGGCTACGGCATTGCCGAAGACGGCGCCGTGATCCAGAAGTTTGTTGCCGCCGGCCTGAACTTCTTTGTGTCCACCTCGTTCTCCAAGAGCTTCAGCCTGTATGGCGAGCGCGTCGGCGGCCTGTCCGTGCTGTGCAAGGACAAGGAAGAAGCCGGCCGCGTGCTGTCGCAACTGAAGATCGTTATCCGCACCAACTACTCCAACCCACCCACCCACGGCGGTGCCGTGGTGGCGGCCGTACTGAATAACCCCGAGCTGCGCGCCCTGTGGGAAAAAGAACTGGGCGAGATGCGCGTGCGCATCAAGGCCATGCGCCAGAAGCTGGTTGATGGCCTGAAAGCCGCCGGCGTCAAGCAGGACATGTCCTTCATCACCAGCCAGATCGGCATGTTCAGCTACTCCGGTCTCACCAAGGACCAGATGGTGCGCCTGCGCAATGAGTTCGGCGTGTACGGCACTGACACCGGCCGCATGTGCGTGGCCGCACTCAACAGCAAGAACATCGACTACGTTTGCGCCTCCATTGCCAAGGTTGTCTAACCATTGCGGTCGTTTTTCGACCTACGCCCTCGTCAGTATTGACGAGGGTGCTATTACCTTTATAGCAACTCCAGGAACCCTTCACCAAGCTGACGGGCAATTGTGGAGCATGGCGCCTTAGAGACAAACACCCAAGCCGGAATCTCTTAAAACTGTTATATTGCACTGCAACATATTCTTGTTGTGAAGCGTTTTCGAAAGCGAGCCTCCCATGCTGTACCAGTTCTATGAAACCCAACGTTCTTTGATGGAGCCGTTTTCCGAGCTGGCCCAAACTGCCTCCAAAGTGTTTGGCAACCCGATGACCCTGGCCGGTCAGAACCCGTTTGCCCAGCGCCTATCCGCAAGCTACGACCTGATGCACCGCCTTGGCAAGGACTATGAAAAGCCCGAGTTCGGCCTGCGCACCATCGATGTCGATGGCGTTGAAGTCGCCATCCACGAGCGCGTCGAGCTGAACAAGCCGTTTTGCGAGCTGCGCCGTTTCAAGCGCTTCAGCGACGACAACGCCACTCTTGACAAGATCAAGGGCCAGCCGGCTGTTCTGATCGTTGCGCCCCTGTCGGGCCACTACGCCACGCTGCTGCGTGACACGGTCAAGACCATGCTGCGCGACCACAAGGTCTACATCACCGACTGGAAAAATGCACGCCTGATCCCCCTTTCCGAGGGAGAGTTCCACCTGGACGACTATGTCAACTACGTGCAGGAGTTCATCCGCCACGTGCAGGCCAAGTACGGCAACTGCCACGTGATGAGCGTGTGCCAGCCCACAGTGCCGGTACTGGCTGCCGTGTCCCTGATGGCCAGCCGTGGCGAGACAACGCCCCTGACCATGACCATGATGGGTGGCCCCATCGACGCACGCAAGTCGCCCACGGCGGTGAATAACCTGGCCATGAACAAGAGCCACAACTGGTTCGAAAACAACGTGATCTACCGCGTGCCCGCCAGCTTCCCGGGCGCCGGGCGCCGCGTCTACCCCGGCTTTCTGCAGCACACCGGCTTTGTGGCGATGAACCCCAGCAACCACGCCAAGAGCCATTACGACTATTTCAAGGACCTGATCAAGGGCGACGATGCCAGCACCGACGCCCACCGCAAGTTCTACGACGAGTACAACGCCGTGCTGGACATGGACGCCGATTACTACCTGGAAACCATCCGGGTGGTGTTCCAGGACTTCAGCCTGGTCAACGGTAGCTGGGATGTCAAGGGCGTGGATGGTGAAATCAGCCGGGTCCGTCCGGAAGACATCGAAACCACGGCACTGATGTCCGTCGAAGGCGAACTCGACGACATCTCCGGCTCGGGCCAGACCCAGGCGGTGCATGAGATTTGCACCGGCGTGCCCGCGGCCCGCAAGACGCATTACGAAGCCAAGGGCGCCGGCCACTACGGCATTTTCTCGGGCAAACGCTGGCGCGAGATGGTGTATCCGCAGGTGCGCTCCTTCATCCGTGGACACCACGAAAATACCGCCGTAGCCCTCGCGGATACTGAACAAGCCGCTCCTAAAAAAGTAGCAGCCAAACGCGCACCCGCCAAAAAGTGAATGCCCGGGCGTCCACGCCTCCTGCCGATCTGACCTCCCGCATCCTGGATGCACTGCCCCAGACGCAGTGCACCCGCTGCGGGTACCCGGACTGCGCTGGCTACGCCCAGGCTCTCGCCGCCGGCTCTGCGGACCTGAACCAGTGCCCACCGGGCGGGGCTCAGGGGATTGCCAGGCTGGCACAGATCACCGGTAAACCGGAGAAGCCACTAGACCCGGAGTGCGGCAGCGAAGGTCCCCGCAGCGTGGTCTATATCGATGAAGACTGGTGCATTGGCTGCACGCTGTGTATCGCCGCCTGCCCCACCGACGCGATTGTGGGCAGCAACAAGCGCATGCACACGGTCATCGAAGCCTATTGCAACGGCTGCGAACTGTGCCTGCCGGTCTGCCCGGTAGACTGCATCAAACTGGAAAACGCCAGCGGCGCAGCAACTGGCTGGGACGCCTGGCCCCAGGCCATGGCCGACCTGGCACGCGAGCGGTATGCGTGCAACCAAGTGCGCCGGGATCGCGACAAACGTGAAAATGACGCCAAACTGGCGGGCCTGGCACAGATGAAGCTGGCCGACCTGACGGCCCACTCCCGCATCACCGATCCCCAGATGCTGGACCACAAACGCAGCATCATTGAAGCCGCCATGGCTCGGGCTCGGGCCAAACGTGCTGGCACAGACCCGGCAAAAAACTAGTCGGCTACCCTGCTTGCGCTCAGGTGGCCATCAGGTTCTTGTAGACCCCGCAGCCCACGTACAGATCGTCCACCTTCTCGACAAATGACATCTTGGTCTGCACCCTGCCGGTGGTGGGATTGGTTATGTCGTACTCCACCCAGCCGGGCTCAAAGTTGGCTTGGTCGATGATGGATTGCACCAGGCCCTGGCCATCGATGCCTGGAATGTCCTGCACGCGGGTTCCCACCTTGGCGGTATTGCCACCAAATGCGAGGTAGGTGCCTTTGTCATCCAGCGCAAAGACATACATGTCCCGGTCGTAAAACGAATTGGATGGGTTCGTCACGTCGCGCAGGAAGGCCTCACGGGACGAGCGACGCCGGTGCGCCACGGCGTGCGCAACCAACTCAGCAGCTTCCTCTGCGGTTCCCTGTTGCAAACGGAACATGGAAACAGACTCGACTAGCGTGCTGGCCCGCCCCTCCATGGCCACGGCCTGTGCCACGGCGTGCTCCACCATATGGGCGTTGCGTTGTGTGATCTCATCGAGCTGCCGCACGGCCGAGGTGATTTCTGTCAAACCCGTGCTCTGTTCGGCGCTGGAGGTTGAAATCTGCGACATGCTGGCCGCCACCTCGCGGATGCCGTGCACGATCTGGGTGATGGTGGATCCGGCGGAACGGATCTTTTGCACACTGCTGGCAACCTGGCCGGAAGACGTGCCAATCAGCAGGCGAATCTCCTTGGCCGATTCGGCGGAGCGCTGTGCCAGCGAGCGGACCTCGCTGGCCACCACGGCAAAGCCCCGACCGGACTCCCCGGCGCGGGCCGCCTCAACGGCCGCATTCAACGCCAGGATATTGGTCTGAAATGCCAGCCCGTCAATGACCCCCACGATCTCGTCCATGCGCTTGGCACTGGCCTGAATGGCCTCGACCGACTGAACGGCCTCCGCCATGATGGCGGCTCCGTTGTCGGCGACATCGCGCACCGCACTGGCCTGGCCATTGGCCTGGCCGGCGGTGCCCGCATTTTCCTGAACGGTGGAAGCCAACTCTTCCACACTGGCGGCGGTTTGCTCCAGATTGGCAGCCTGCTGCTCGGTGCGGTCCGATAGATCACGGCTGGCCCGGGCCAGACTCTGACCGGAATGCGAGACGAAAGCGGCATTGCTGCGAACATTGGCCACCATGGCAGAGACCGTCCGGCCCAAGCTGCCCATGGAAACCAGCAGACGACCCAGTTCATCCTGGCCGGAGCCGGTGATGTTCAGTCGCAGGTCTCCAGCCACCATCTGGTCGGTGGCACGCAGAACCTGACCCAAATCGTCACTGACACTACGGTAAAAAGCCGCCAGAACATACAGCAGCACGACAACGTCCATAGCGCCCAGTACGGTCACCACCATGGCGGCGGTACTGGAGCCGCTACCCAGAACCAGTTGCCAGATCAGCGACAGGGCCGGTAACAGTGAAAGTACGGCAATCAACGCCAGTTTGCCCGCAAACGACAGACGCCGCACGCAATACAAACCGGGCTTCAACAATTGGGCAACGAGCATGTAGGCCCTCCGAGGTAGCTGCTCAGAAATTCTTTTGGTATGTCCCCTAACCTGTCAATCTGTTCCACGTATCTCCGTACGTGTTCAGATCAACCCAGCGCGTCATTCACCTGTTCGTGGAATTCCGCCAGGCTGACCGCATTACCAATTTCCCGTGGCAACGCATCCCGTACCGAAAACACACCCAGAATCTTGGAACCGGGTCCCACAATGGGCAGATGCCGGAAACCGCGCTCGATCATGATAAGGACCGCATCTGACACCAAAATTTCAGGCGCCACGCAATACGGATTTCTGGTCATGATGTCGGAAACACTGGTGGTTTGCGGGTCTAGAGCCTTGGCCAGCACGCGCGTCATCAGATCCCGCTCCGTCACAATGCCTAACAGGGTTCCCGGCGTATCCACGATTAGCACGCTGCCGCAATTGGCGCGAGTCATCACACAGGCTGCATCCCACACACTGGCGTGGGGTCCCAGACTGACAACATGGCGCTGGGACATGGATTGGAATACGGTGCGTTCCGACATGATCTTCACCTCTTTCAACAGACAAGGTAACTCTACGCCTTAACGCAATGCAGCGTTGATCTTTTCCAGCGCCTTGGCCCCCGGACAGAGCTGGGCAGCACCCAATGTGTTCAACGGCCGGTGCGTGGTGTTCAGCGCAATGTGCAAATCCGTAGCGAGCGGGTCCACATACAGCAGGCCGGTGACCACCTCACCACGCGCTTGGTGCTCCTGCATGTAGCTCATGGACTTGTAGCGATCCGTCGGATCGTAGTCGGGGTGCAGTTTGCGCAGGCGCAGGAGCGAGCCGTCGTGCTGCTGCACCTCCACCACCTCGCCCGGCTGGTACTCGGTGGTGATCTCGCTGTGCTGGTCCATGAAATCGATGCGGCTCACCGCCTCGTTGTGCTGGCGCACGTAGTCATAACTCTTGGTGCTGCCGCCATGGTTGTTGAAGGTCACACAGGGGCTGATCACATCGATAAAGGCCGCGCCGCCGTGGGCCATGGCCCCCTTGATCAGCGGCACCAGTTGTGCCTTGTCACCCGAGAAGCTGCGCGCCACATAGGTTGCGCCCAGTTGCAGGGCCAGGCCAACCAGGTCCACCGGACTGTCGCTGTTGATGACGCCCTTCTTGCTCTTGGAGCCGCGGTCTGCCGTGGCGGAAAACTGCCCCTTGGTCAGGCCATACACGCCGTTGTTCTCGACGATGTAGGCCATGTTCACACCGCGGCGCATGGCGTTGGCAAACTGGCCCAGGCCGATGGAGGCGGAGTCCCCGTCCCCGGAGACACCCAGGTACAACAGATCCCGGTTGGCCAGATTGGCGCCGGTCAACACCGATGGCATGCGACCATGCACGGTATTGAAGCCGTGGGAGGCACCCAGAAAGTAGTCCGGCGTCTTGGAACTGCAGCCAATGCCCGAGAGTTTGGCCACGCGGTGCGGTTCAATATCGAGTTCCCAGCAAGCCTGAATGATGGCGGCGGAAATGGAATCATGCCCACAGCCCGCGCACAGGGTGGAGATACGTCCTTCGTAATCACGCCGCGTATAGCCGACCTTGTTCTTGGTCAGCGTCGGGTGGTGCAGATGCGGTTTGGCGATATAGGTCATACAAGCTCCTTGGCTGCAACGGCAGTCGCAGGCTTGGTCACGGCTTCCACGTTCTTGCGAATGGCATTGGCGATGAACCGGGCGGTGATCGGCGTTCCGTCATAGTGCAGCACGCGGACCAGGCGCGCCGGGTCCACGTCCAGTTCGTTGATCAGCAGGTAGCGCATCTGCCCGTCCCGATTCTGTTCGGCGACAAAGACCCGGTCGTGTTCGGCAATGAAGCGGTTCACGGACTCCGGGAACGGGAAGGCCTGCAGACGCAGCGCGTCCAGGTGGATACCCTCTTCTTCCAGCACATCCAGCGCCTCACGCATGGCCGGGCTGGTGGAGCCGAAATAGATCACGCCAAACGGTGTTTTCTCAGTGGCGTTACGCAGGATCGGTTGCGGCACCAGGTCTGCCGCTGTTCGGAACTTGCGGTTCAGCCGCTCCATGTTGTAGATGTAATCCGGGCCGCGCTCGGAATACATGGCATACGGGTTGCGTGTTGTTCCCCGGGTGAAGAAGCTGCCCTTGCTCGGGTGCGTTCCGGGCAGCGTTCGCCACGGAATGCCGTCACCATCCACATCCTTGTAGCGGCCAAAGTCCTTGCC
>JAVBYK010000440.1 GCA_030824095.1 bacterium | reverse complement strand
CTGCTGGCCATGCTGGTGCGCACGCATGCCAGCCTGCGCGCCACGCTGGGCGGTCCGCTCGACCAGGTTCACGCCCACATCACCCGCATTGGCCAGGGTGATTTTTCCACCCCCATTGCAACCAGCACGCCCGATGAGGGCAGCGTGCTGGGCCGCCTGGCACAGACGCAGGCCAATCTGAACCGCCTGGACGACGAGCGCCGCACGGCCCTGGCCGACCGGCTGGCCGCCCTGCGGGAATCCCAGACGCAGATGGACGCCGAGCGCGAGCGCCTGAACAACATCATCGCCGCCACCCGCGCCGGCACCTGGGAGTGGAACCACCACACCGGCGAGACCATCTTCAACCCGCGCTGGGCCGAGCTGATGGGCTACACGCTGGAAGAAGCGATGCAGTCCCCGGGCCGCCTGTGGAACCGCTCCATGCACCCGCAGGACTGGGCCACCGCCGGCGTGCTGTTGCAACAGCACCTGGATGGCCTGACCGATGCCTATGAATTTGAAGGCCGGGTCCTCCACAAGGATGGCCATTGGGTCTGGCTGCTGACGCGCGGCAAGCTGGTCTCCCGCACGGCCGACGGCAAACCCGAATGGATGTACGGCATCAACCTGGACATCACCGACAACAAGAAGTCCGAGGCCTCACTCAAGGAATCCGCGCTGAAGCTGCGCGACTACGCCGACTTTTTGGCGCGGGCCGGACGCATTGCCGGCGTCGGCCGCTGGCAATACGACCTGGAGCAGGGCCGCATGGAATGGTCGGAGCAGACCTGCGACATCCACGACGTGGCAAAGGGCTACTCCCCCTCGCTGGACGAATTCATTGCCTTCTTTGCGCCCGAGGCACGCCCCACCATGGAGGCCGCCATCGCCAGCGCCACCAAAACCGGAAAACCCTGGGACCTGGAGCTGCCGCTGGTGACCGCCATGACCCGGCGCATCTGGGTGCGCTGCGCAGCAGAAGCCGAGTACCGCGATGGCAAGCGCATCCGACTGGTGGGCATCTTCCAGGACATCACGCAGCGCCGCAAGCTCGAAGAGGAGATCCTGCAGAAGAACACCCTGATGAAGAACATTCTGGCCAACATCCCGGTGGGCCTGAGTGTGATGGACAGCCAGCTGAATCTGGTGGCCGAGAACCCGCTGTTTCGCTCGTTGCTGGACTTTCCGGATGCGCTGTTCGAGCGTGAAACCGTCACGTTCGAATCCATCATCCGCTTCAACGCGCTGCGCGGCGAATACGGCGCAGGCGACCCCGACGAACAG
Source organism: bacterium (assembly GCA_030824095.1). Classification (GTDB taxonomy): domain Bacteria; phylum Pseudomonadota; class Gammaproteobacteria; order Burkholderiales; family Burkholderiaceae_C; genus Allorhodoferax. Next base: position 7,183 of record JAVBYK010000440.1, on the reverse strand, counting down.
GTGCGCAGCATCGTCGAGCGGGCGCGCCAGGCGCAGCCCCACCGTTTCCAGCGGCAACGGGGCGATGGCCGGACCCTGGAGGTGCGCGGCGCACCCATGCCCGATGGCGGCTTTGTGACCACCTACGCCGACATCACCGACCTGATTCGCGCCACCGAGGCGGCGCAGCAGGCGTCACGCTCCAAGAGCCAGTTCGTGGCCAACATGAGCCACGAAATCCGCACCCCCATGAACGCCATTCTGGGTATGCTCAAACTGCTGCACAGCACCGACCTGACGATGCGCCAGTTGGACTACGCGTCCAAGGCGGAAGGCGCCGCCAAATCCCTGCTGGGGCTGCTCAACGACGTGCTGGACTTCTCCAAGATGGAAGCCGGCAAGATGGAGCTGGACCCCCAGCCCTTCCGGGTTGACAAGCTGCTGCGGGACCTGTCGGTCATCCTGTCGGCCAACGTCGGCATGAAGCCGATCGAGGTGCTATTTGATGTGGACCCGGCGCTGCCACCGGTGCTGGTGGGCGATGCCATGCGCCTGCAGCAGGTGCTGATCAACCTATCGGGCAATGCGATCAAATTCACCGAACAGGGCGAAGTGGTGGTCCAGCTCAAGGTGCTGGAGCAGAGTGAGCAGCGCAGCACGCTGTCCATCGCCGTGCGCGACAGCGGCATTGGCATCGCACCGGAGAACCAGGCCCATATCTTCGACGGCTTCTCGCAGGCGGAAGCCTCCACCACCCGCCGCTTTGGCGGCACCGGGCTGGGCCTGTCGATCAGCAAGCGCCTAGTGCATTTGATGGGCGGGGACCTGGCGCTGGACAGCGCCCTGGGGAAGGGCAGCAACTTCCACTTCACCATCAACCTGGCGGTGGCCGACCAGGTGCCTGGCGACACGGAGCCCGCACGCCAGCGCACCGGTGGCCCGCTGCACATGCTGGTGGTGGACGACAACCCCACCGCCCGGGACCTGCTGGCCACCATGGCCCGCTCGTGGTCCTGGCAGGTTGATGTGGCGGAAAGCGGCGCGCAGGCGCTGACGCTGGTCGAAGCGCGCAAGCGCGACGCACAGCCGGCCTACGACGCCATGCTGGTGGACTGGCAGATGCCCGGCATGGATGGCTGGGAAACCATTGCCCGCATGCGCAGCATGGTGTCGCCCGCCCCGATCACCATCATGGTCACTGCCCATGGACGCGAAATGCTGTCGCAGCGCAGCGCGCAGGAACAGGCCTGTCTGAATGCGTTTCTGGTCAAGCCCATCACCGCATCCATGCTCTTTGACACCGTGGCAGATGCCCGCGCCGGTGTGGGCAACCTGCGCACGCGGCCCCGTGCCGCCAGCGGCAAGGTCGGGCGGCTACAGGGCATGCGGTTGCTGGTGGTGGAAGACAACCTGATCAACCAGCAGGTGGCACGCGAACTGCTGCGCGGCGAGGGTGCCCTGGTGGAAATTGCTGCCAACGGGCAACTCGGCGTGGCGGCCGTGGCTGCGGCCGATCCACCGTTCCAGGTGGTCTTGATGGATCTGCAGATGCCGGTCATGGACGGCTATGCCGCCACACACGCCATTCGCACGGAGCTGGGCCTGGCCGACCTGCCCATCATCGCCATGACCGCCAATGCCATGGCCTCCGACCGCGATGCCTGCCTGCAGGCCGGCATGGATGACCATGTGGGCAAGCCGTTCAACCTGGCGCATCTGGTGGAAGTGCTGCTGCGGCACACGCGGCGCACCCCAGCGCCGGTGCCTACCAACAAAATTGAGCCCTAGCCCTCGTAAAATGGACCTCAATAGCTCCTGATTTGATAGCAATCAGCGGCGCAACGCGCCAAAGGCCTCGAACTCCCAGCTGCGCATGGCCAGCAGCAGCGTGTAGCCCTCGCGGTCCTTGTCCTGCAGTTTCTGGTCGGCCAGGTGCTGCTGGGCAAAGTCCTGCGCCACACGCTGCATACGATCCAGGAATGATGGCGCCAGACTGCGGCTGACTGAGCCGTGCACCAGTAGCAGGCCCTCACCGGCGCCATCAAAGCCGCCGGAGAAATAGTCCAGCAACGCGTTGTCGCGGAAGTAGTCCATCACCGGGCCGTGCGGCCGCCAGCGGAAGGCTTTGGCCAGCTTTAGCCGGTAGCGGTTCAGCGGGCGCAACTCAATGATGCCGATGCGGTCCAGCTGCGCCAGGTAGCCAATGCACTCGGCTTCCGTCAGGCGGTAGGCGGCCACGATCTGCTCCAGCGTCCACTGGCTCAGCACGCAGATCGCCACCAGCAGCAGTTTCTTGTCGGCCACGACCGCGCGTTCCTGCTCCGCCGTCAGTTGCGCCAGCAGCGGCTGGGCGTCGGCCACGCGCCGGGCCAGGTCGGCAAAGTCCAGCTTCAACGCTCGGCAGATGGCGTCGATGCGCGACAGCGGCATATCGCCCTTGGCCAGCATGCGCTTGACGCTGGATTCAGCCAGGCCCAGTGCCACGGCCAGGTCGGCGTAACTCATGCGGGCGGATTTGAGTTCGCGCTTGAGCGCGAGAACGAGGTCGGCGGTGGTGCTCATAAGTATCGATTATTGATACCTTTCGTATTTTTGTATAGCCATGTATTGCTTATTGCGTAGTCCGAGGATGCTGTGCGCTACACACTGACCGCTCTTCTACCCCTTTGTCCTCGCAAGGAGCCCCTGATGCGACAACCCCTGAACCCCGTTGAAACCGGCCTGCTGGCCGCTCTGCTGCTAGCCATCGCAACCGCCTGCTTTGGGCCATCCGTAGCCCAGTTCGAGCACTACCACGCCTTTGCCGACCAGCGCCAACTGCTGGGTCTGCCCTGCGCACTGGACGTGCTGAGCAACCTGCCCTTTGCGCTGTTCGGCGGCTGGGGCCTGCTCCGGCTGCGCGCATCCGCTGCCGGCCAGCCCACCGGCGTACATCGCGCACTGGCGACTCTTTTCTTTGCCGGCCTGGTGCTCACCGCCCTGTGCTCCGCCTGGTACCACCTGCGCCCCGATGACGCAGGCCTGGCCATCGACCGGCTGGGCATGGTCAGTGCCTTCGCCGGTCTCTTGGGCCTGACCGCCGCCGACCGCATAAGCGCACGCGCCGGGATGTGGATTGCGGCCGCCGTGCTGGCGCTGGGACCGCTCTCGGTTGTTGTGTGGGCCAACAGCGGCAATCTGTTGCCATGGGCCGTGCTGCAAGGCGGCGGCATGCTGCTGATCGTGTTGCTGGCGCTACGCCAACCCGTGGCCGGTGCCTGGGGGCTGCCGCTGGCGGCAGTGATTGCCTGGTATGCATTGGCCAAGGCGCTGGAGCTGGGCGACCACGTGGTGTTTGATCTGACCCAGAGCCTGGTTTCCGGCCACACGCTCAAGCATGCAGCCGCAGCGATGGCCGCCTTGCCCGTCATTTCGCTCATGCACAATGGCGCCCAAGCCCGGCCCTGGCAGAACCGCGCAGTCCGTACCTGAGTCCAACAAAAAGATGAGAGGAAACACCGTGACGACCGAAACACTGATGAGCCCCGCAGCGGCCCCCGCGGCCGACCCGCACGCGCACCCCAACCAGTTTGCGCTGTTGCGCCAGCGCCGCTTTGCGCCCTTCTTCTGGACGCAGTTTGCCGGCGCGGCGAATGACAACCTGTTCAAGTTCGCCTTCACCGTGATGGTGACCTACCAGCTCAGCGTGGGCTGGCTGCCACCGGCCATGGCCGGGCTGGTGATTGGTGCGCTGTTCATCCTGCCGTTTCTGCTGTTCTCGGCCACCGCCGGCCAGCTGACCGACAAGTACGACAAGACGGTGATGATCCGTTTCGTAAAGAACCTGGAGATCGCCATCATGGCGATTGCAGCCTGGGGTTTTGTGACTGACCAGGTCGCCATCCTGCTGCTGTGCACGTTCCTGATGGGCGTGCACTCCACGCTGTTTGGCCCGGTGAAGTTTGCGTTGCTGCCCCAGGTGCTGAACGAACGCGAACTGACGGGTGGCAACGGCATGGTGGAGATGGGCACCTTTGTCGCCATTCTGCTCGGCAATGTGGTCGGTGGGCTGCTGGTGGCCATTCCCAATGTTGGCCATGAAACGGTGGCGGTTGCCTGCGTTGCCATGGCCATCGTCGGCCGCGTGGTGGCGGGCTTTATCCCCAAGGCGCCGGCCACCGACCCGGGCCTCACCATCAACTGGAACCCGATCAGCGAAACCGTGCGCAACCTGAAGCTGGCGCACGGCAATTTGGTGGTATTTCGCTCGCTGCTGGGCATTAGCTGGATGTGGTTCTTTGGCGCCGTGTTCCTGAGCCAGTTCCCCAGCCTGGCCAAGGAAGTGCTGCACGGCAATGAGCAGGTGGCGTCTCTCTTGTTGGTGGTGTTCTCCATCGGCATTGGCACCGGCTCGCTATTGTGCGAGGTCATGAGCCGCCGTCACGTGGAGATTGGCCTAGTGCCGCTGGGCGCCATTGGCATGAGCGTGTTTGCCGTGGACCTGTACTTTGCGTCCAGCGGCCTGCCGGCCTCCGAGGTCATGGGCCTCGGCGCCTTCATGGCTCAGCCCGCCCACTGGCGCGTGATGGCGGATCTGGCGCTGCTCAGCCTGTTCGCCGGCCTGTACAGCGTGCCGATGTATGCGCTGATCCAGTTGCGCAGCCAGGCCACGCACCGTGCGCGCATCATTGCCGCCAACAACATCCTCAATGCGCTGTTCATGATCGGCAGCTCGGTGATTGCCGGCGCGCTGCTCAAGGCCGGCTTCACCATTCCGCAAATCTTTTTGTTCACCGGACTGGCCAATGCCGTGGTGGCGTTCTACATCTTCATGCTGGTGCCCGAATACCTGCTGCGCTTTGTGGCCTGGGTGCTGTCGCACTTCATCTACCGCTTCAAGGTGCACGGCGATGAGCACATCCCCACCGAGGGTGCGGCGATTCTGGTCTGCAACCACGTGAGCTTCATCGACGCCGTGCTGCTGATGGCAGCCAGCCCGCGCCCGATCCGTTTCATCATGGATCATCAGATCTTCAAGGTGCCGGTGCTGGGCTGGCTGTTCCGCCTGGCCAAGGCCATCCCCATCGCCCCGCGCGCGCAGGACCCGCAGGCCTATGAAGCCGCGTTCGACGCCGCCGCCCGGGTGCTGGCCGAAGGCGACCTGCTGTGCATCTTCCCCGAAGGCGGCATCACCCGGGACGGCACGCTGCAGGAGTTCAAGGGCGGCATCATGAAGATCCTGGAGCGCACAACCCAGCAAGGCCAGACCGTGCCGGTGGTGCCGATGGCGCTGACCAACCTGTGGGGCTCGTTCTTCAGTCGCGTGGAGCAAGGCGGCGCCATGGTGCGGCCATTCCGCCGTGGCATGTTCAGCCGAGTGGGACTGAATGTAGGCCCGGCCAGCGCGCCACAGGATGTGCAGCCCGAGGTGCTGCGGGGGCGGGTGCAGCAGTTGCTGGCAGGGCTATCGCTTCAATGACTGCCCACAGGAGTGGGGACTCGCCACGGCGCCAGCTGCCATCCTTGGTCCGTTGCCACTAGACGGTCGGTAAGACCAAGACTGTTCAGAAATGCGTCGTCATGTGAAACTACGACCAGTCCACCCTGGTAGCTGCGCAACATGCCCTCAAGCGCCTGCGCTGATGGAATATCGAGGTGGTTGCTTGGCTCGTCCAGCAACAACAGTTGCGCTGGTGGTTCGGCATACAGCACACATGCCAGAGCGGCCTTCAGACGCTCTCCACCGCTGAGCAGACCACAAGGAGTCATGACCTTCTGTGCATCCAGACCAAGCTGTGCCAGGCGCATCCGCACGTCTCCTTCTCCTCCCGTACGGTTTAGCTCCAGCACTTGATCCAGCACGGTCCGTTCTGGATCCACATTCGCCAGATGCTGGTCGAGGTAGATGGTTTCTGGCGCGACCCTGCAGGTTCCGGCCTGGGGTTGATACGCTCCAGCCATTAGCTTGAGCACGGTAGATTTGCCACAGCCATTGGGACCAACCACCCCGACCCGCTGTTGGCCATTCAAAGTCAGACTGATGGTTTTCATCGCACCGTTCACGAACGGCAACACCACTTCGTCCAGTTCCGCGACACGCCGCAGTACGGGTCGCATACCCTGCGCGGCGTGAACAGTGATGGGAGCATCATCTTCCACTTGCTGCAAGGCATTTCGCACCCGCAAGGCCAATTGCTTGCGTGCCGCTTCATGCTGCTGACGCAGTTTGCCCGTTGAGCTTTCGCTTCGTTCCTTCTGACGATCCAGCAGTATCTTGGCCTGATTGGCTTCCTTTCTGCTGCGCGTTCCACGAGCCGTTCGTCGCTCTTGACGCTCCTGCTGCTTGCACATGAATTGTTCTTGGCGGCGTCGCTCCAGCTTGTGCTGCTCAAGTTCCTGTTCCGCATTCAGTCGCTCATGCGCTTTGCAGTGAGCGTAAAAGGTGTAGTTGCCGCCGTAGCTTTGAAGTCCCAACGAAGACAGGTCCAATATGCGATCCATGGAATCGAGTAGCTGCCGGTCGTGACTGATCACCAGCAGTCCATTGGGCCAGCGCTGCAACTGTTCGATCAATGCATTCCGATTCGGCCGGTCAAGATGATTGCTCGGCTCATCCAGAATGAGGTAGTCAGCACCCGACAGCGTGGCGCCGATCAGGGCAACACGCATGGCCTCACCGCCGCTGAGCGCACTGGCGGGTGTCGACGCATCGAAGTGACCCAAACCATTGCACTCCAACTCCTGTTGCAGCCGTAGGCGAATGTCCCAGTGGTCGTTGACGGCTTCGAAATCCTCCGGCGCACTTGTCCCCGCCTCAATCCGTTCTAACGCATCAAGTTTTCCTTTTAGGCATGCAAGACTGGCGACAGTGGTATCACTGGTGTGCGAAACCAGTTGCGAAAGGTAGTGCACGCTGCAGTTACGTGCAACGCGCCCCGCCGATGGTTGCAACGTCCCGGCGAGGATGCCGGCCAGCACCGTTTTACCGACACCGTTGCGCCCGACCAGGCCTGAATGCCTTTGATCAAACTGTTCGTTCAAATTGGAGAAGAGTGTTCTGCCGCTCGGCAAAACATAAGAAACGCTCTCCAGCGCGAGAGATGGATTCGTCATGTGTCATTCCAAAGATGCCAAGAACTCCCCCGACTTGTGGGGGTAGGTGGAGACTGGCCGTCATCGAGACGGCGGCATCAGTGGCGCATGGGTCGAATACCTCGATTGGTGT
>JAVBYK010000507.1 GCA_030824095.1 bacterium | reverse complement strand
AGGCGCTTGCCGACGCTAAAGCCCGGCATGCCGCGCTCCACCAACACCAGGCTGGTGCCCTTGCCGCCGGCGGCCGGGTTGGTCTTGGCGACGACGATGACGAGGTCCGCGTGCCAGCCATTGGTGATGAAGGTCTTGCTGCCGTTGAGCAGGTAGCTGCCATCCGGTTGCTCGATGCAGGTGGACTTGATGCCCTGCAGGTCTGAGCCCGCAGCCGGCTCGCTCATGGCGATGGCGCCAATCATCTCGCCAGTCGCCAGCTTGGGCAGGTATTTGGCCTTTTGTTCTTCGGTGCCGTAATGCAGGATGTAGGGCGCGACGATTTCGCTGTGCAGGCTGTAGCCAATGCCGCTGGTGCCGGCACGGGCCAGCTCTTCAAACTGGATGACGGAGAACAGCTTGTCGGCGTCTGATCCGCCATATTGCTCGGGCATGCTCATGCACAGGAAGCCGTTCTCGCCGGCCTTGTTCCAGACCTCGCGGGCCACATAGCCCTGCTCTTCCCACTCGGCGTGGAAGGGGGAAATTTCCTTCTCAATGAACTTGCGAAAGCTGTCGCGGAAGGATTCGTGGTCGGGGGTGAAGAGCGTTCTTTCGATCATGGAAGCACCTAAAGTTGGGTCGCGGTTATTTTTACAAAGCAATTGCTTGGTAAAAAGCAATATACTCCAAATCGAATCCGCATTTCCACCCTGTTTCACATTTCGCCTGGAGCCCTCTCATGACAGAAGCATTTGTATTCGACGCCATCCGCACCCCGCGTGGCAAAGGCAAGAAAGACGGCAGCCTGTATGAGGTCAAGCCCGTCAACCTGTTGGCCGGCCTGCTGACCGATCTCCAGGCACGCCACCAGTTCGACACCGCCAAGGTGGACGACGTGGTGATGGGCATCGTCTCCCCCATCGGCGACCAGGGCGCGGTGCTACCCAAGGTGGCCGCACTCAAGGCTGGCTGGGATTTCCAGGCCGCCGGCGTGCAAGTCAACCGCTTCTGTGCATCGGGCCTGGAAGCCGTCAACATGGCCGCGCAAAAGGTGCGCTCCGGCTGGGAAGACCTGGTCGTGGCCGGTGGCGTGGAGAGCATGAGCCGTGTGCCGATTGGCTCGGACGGCGGCGCCTGGGCCATGGACCCCGAGACCAATTCCGCCACGGCGTTTGTGCCCCAGGGCATTGGCGCCGACCTGATCGCCACGCTGGAGGGCTTTAGCCGCCAAGACGTGGATGCCTTTGCGCTGGAGTCGCAAAAGCGCGCCACTGCCGCGCAGGCCGCCGGCTACTTTGACCGTTCCGTGGTGGCAGTGAAAGATTCTTTGGGCCAGGTCATTCTGGGACGTGACGAGTTCATCAAACCCAACACCACGCTGGAAGGCCTGGCCGGTCTCAAGCCCGCGTTTGAGCAGATGGGTGGCATGGGTTTTGACCAGCTGGCGCTGACCCGCTATCCGCAGGTGGAGCGCATCCACCACGTGCACCACGCCGGCAACTCGTCGGGCATCGTCGATGGTGCAGCCGCCGTGCTGATCGGCAACGAGGCCGCAGCCAAGGCGCACGGCTTGAGCCCACGTGCCCGCATCGTGTCCACGGCCTTGTCCGGTGCCGACCCCACCATCATGCTGACCGGGCCTATGCCGGCGGCCCGCAAGGCGCTGACCAAGGCAGGACTCTCCATCAACGACATCGACCTGTTTGAGGTGAACGAGGCCTTTGCCGCCGTCGTGATGCGCTTCATGAAGGAAATGAAGGTGCCGCACGACAAGGTCAACGTGAACGGCGGCGCCATTGCCATGGGCCACCCGCTGGGTGCCACCGGCGCCATGATTCTGGGTGTGCTGATTGACGAGCTGCACCGCCGCAAGCTGCGCTATGGCATGGCCACGCTCTGCGTGGGTGGCGGAATGGGGATTGCCACCATCGTGGAACGACTTTGAGTCAAATTGCCCTCTAGCCCTCGTCGATATTGCGTAAAACGCTCCTAACTTGATAGCACCATGAAAACCATCCAATACTCCCTGGAAAACATCAACGGTATGGGCATTGCCACCATCACCTTTGACGAACCCAACTCCCCCGTCAACACCATGTGCCTGCAGTGGCAGGACGACATGGCCGACGTCGCGGCGCAGGTCGCCCAGGACAAAGACGCCATCCAAGGCATCCTGCTGGCCTCCGCCAAGAGCACCTTCTTTGCCGGCGCCGACCTCAAGGCCACCATGCGCATCACGCCCGCCGACGCGCAGAAGGTCTACGCCGAAATCGAGCGCCTGAAAAAGAACATGCGCTTTCTGGAAACCCTGGGCAAGCCGGTGGTCAGCCTGCTCAACGGGACGGCGCTGGGCGGCGGCTGGGAGGTGGCCTTGATCGGCCACCACCGCATTGCCATCGACTCGCCCAAGACCCAGTTTGGCCTGCCCGAGGTGACGCTGGGCCTGCTGCCCGGCGCCAGCGGCGTGACCAAGATGACGCGCCACCTGGGCCTGATGGGTGCCCAGCCCTATCTGGTTGAGGGCAAGCTGTTCAGCCCCGCCGATGCCAAAGGCCTGGGCCTGGTGCACGACCTGGTCGCGCCCGGCGACAACGCTGCCGCTGAAATGAAAACCCGCGCCCTGGCCTGGATCGCCGCCAACCCCAGCGCACAGCACCCTTGGGAAGCCAAGGGCTACAAGGTGCCCGGCGGCCTGCCCTCCTCGCCCGCCGTGGCGCAGATGCTGGTCGTGGCCCCGGCCATGATCAAGAAGCAGACCCGTGGCCTGTACCCCGCGCCCGAAGCCATCATGGCCTGCATGGTCGAAGGCTTGCAGGTGGACATCGAAACTGCGCTGCGCCTGGAGAGCCGGGCGTTGGCCAAGCTCATGACCGGGACCAACGCCAAGGCCATGATCAACACCTTCTTCTTCAACCTCAACGCCATCAAGAGCGGACAAAGCCGACCCAAGGACGTGCCGCGCTTCAAACCCACCAAGGTCGGCCTGCTGGGCGCCGGCATGATGGGTGCGGGCATCGCCTATTCGCAGGCCAGCAAAGGCATTGCCACCGTCCTGAAAGACGTGAGCCAGGAGAAGGCCGACCTGGGCAAGAGCTACAGCGCCAAGATCACCCAGGGCCGGGTGGACAAGGGCCGCATGACAGCCGACAAGCAGGCCGAAATCCTGGCCCGCATCCAGCCCACTGCCAAGGTAGACGACCTGCAGGGCTGCGACCTGATCATTGAGGCCGTGTTCGAGAACCGCGAACTCAAGGCCCGGGTGACCAAGGAGTCCGAACCCATGTTGGCGCCAGGTGGCTTCTTTGCCTCCAACACCTCCACACTGCCCATCACCGGCCTGGCCACGGCAAGCAGCGCGCCGGAGAAGTTCATCGGCATCCACTTCTTCAGCCCGGTGGACAAGATGCAGCTGGTGGAAATCATCCGCGGCAAGCAGACTGACGACGAGACCGTGGCACGCGCCTATGACTATGTGCAGGCCATTGGCAAGATGCCCATCGTCGTCAATGATTCGCGCGGCTTCTTCACCAGCCGCGTATTTGGCACCTTCGTGATGGAAGGCATTGCGATGCTGGGCGAAGGCATCCCCGCCGCAGCCATCGAGAACGCCGGCATTCAGTGCGGTATGCCGGTCGGGCCGCTGGCCGTCATTGACGAGACCTCGCTATCGCTCAGCGTGCACGTCATGGATCAGACCCAGGCCGACTACGCTGCCGAGGGCAAGACCTACACGCCGTCGCCCGGCGAAGCCATTGCGCGGCGCATGGTGACCGAGCTGGGCCGCGCCGGACGTGCGGCTGGCGGCGGCTTCTACGAATACCCCGCCGAGAAGGGTGCGAAAAAGTTCCTGTGGCCCCAGCTCAAGCCGCTGTTCGAGAAGGCTGATGCCCAGTGGAATATCACCGACCTGAAAGACCGATTGCTGTTCCGCCAGGCGGTGGAGACTGCCCGGTGCTTGAGCGAAAACGTCTTGACCACGGTGCACGACGCCAACATCGGCTCCATCTTCGGCATTGGTTTTCCGGCCTGGACCGGCGGCGCCATGCAGTTCATCTACGGCATGGGCATTGAGGCTTTCGAGGCGCGTGCGGCCGAACTGGCGCAGAAGTTTGGCGCCGGCTTTGCGCTGACCGATGCGGTGAAGGCCGCGATCCGCAAGTACCAGCCGCAATACTAGGCCGCCCACACCATGCGCACCCTGCAGGGCAAGGTCGTAGTCATCACCGGTGCAGCATCGGGCATCGGGGCTGCGCTGGCAGCAGGCCTGGCTCGCAAGGGCGCGCGGCTGATGCTGGCCGACGTGGACGCCCCCGGTCTGGAGCGGGTCGCCACGGCGTTGCGCGCTACGGGCTGTGACTGTCATACCAGCCTGACCGACACCGGCAGCGAAGAAGCCATCCACCAGTTGGCGGCCCGAACTGCCGCACAACTGGGGCCGGCGGATGTGGTCATCAACAATGCCGGAGTCGGCCTGATCGCGCCGGTGGAGGGTGTGCAGACCCGCGACGCCCACTGGCTGATGAACATCAACTTCTGGGGTGTGGTGCATGGTTGCCAGGCGTTTCTGCCGCAGTTGCGCAGCCGCCCCGAGGCATTGCTGGTCAACATCTCCAGTATCTTCGCGATGATCTCCATGCCCACGCAGAGCATCTACAACGCGGCCAAGGCGGCCGTGCGGGGTTTCAGCGATGCGCTGCGCGAGGAACTGCGCGACACACCGGTGCGGGTACTGTGCGTGCACCCGGGCGGCATACGGACCAATATCGCCAACAAGGCGCGCATCACCGACTCCCGCATGGTGGCCGACAGCGACCAGGAGGCGCGGGACAACTTTTTGAAGGTAGCCCGCACTACACCCGAGGAGGCAGCCCGTGTCATCATTGCGGCCATTGAGTCCGGCAAAACCCGGGTGCTGATCGGAGCGGACGCCAAGTTCATGGACTTTCTGTTCCGCCTGGCGCCCAGTCGCTCATCCGCCTGGGTGACGCGCATTGGCAAACGCTTGCGCACCATGGCCAAACGCTAAAGGGACTACTGCATGCTCGCCCGACTGTTGCGCTTCACAATCCTGATTCAGGTGCTGACCGGTGCTGCGGTTGGCCTGTGGCTGCTCCCCGCAACCCATGTGCCGTTGTGGCGCGCGCTGGCTGGTGGCATGCTGTTTCCGCTGGCCACCATGCTGCTGGTGGATGTGTACACGGCCCTGAAGTCCAGATCCGACGAGCCTGTTGCTCAATGGTGGCAGGCCCTCTTCGGTGAGTTCGTGGCGGGGCTGCACATTTTCCTGCTACGCCAGCCCTGGTCGATGGCTGCGCCCGTCGCGCTACCGGCGACCGAAACACCGGCGCGCATACCGGTCGTTCTGGTGCATGGCTACCTGTGCAACCACCGCATCTGGGATGACATGGCCAGTGTCTTGCGTGCCCAGGGGCATACCGTGCTGGCGGTGAACCTGGAGCCGCTGTTCACCTCCATCGACAGTTACGCGCCCATTGTCGAAGCGGCGGTCGTCGACCTCTGCCAGCAGACAGGTGCTCCCAAGGTGGCATTGGTGGGCCACAGCATGGGGGGACTGGCCATTCGCGCCTGGATGCGTGTCCATGGAACCGAGCGGGTGGCCCGCGTGCTGACCCTGGGCACACCCCACGCCGGCACACAGATTGAGCCGGGCACCCGCACACCCAATGGCCGGCAAATGCTCTGGCAAAGCCCTTGGCTGGCCGATCTCAGCGCCAGTGAGACGGACGCCACCCGTGCCCTGATCCGCATTGCGCTGACACCCCAGGACAACATCGTCTACCCCCAGCGCGCCCAGGTGCTGCCAGGACTGGAGCCCACGGTCTTCAAGGGCATAGGGCACCTGCAGATGTGCACGGATGCATCTGTGATGGCCTGGGTGCGCGAACAGCTCTCCGACCTTCAACCAGGACACACCCCATGACCGACCTCGTTGTACGCAGGCTTTTGATCGACATGGCCGCTCCATTGCCGGCCCGCTGGAATGGGGGCGATGCCTTCCGTTCGGCCTTCTTCAGCGCCCTGTCCATGAGCTTCCCCGTGGGCGAGCAGTACTTCATGGATTCGGTACGCGCGGGGCTGAAAGAGCTTCCCGAAGAGCAGCGCCAGCGCTTTGCGGCCGAGGTGCAGGGCTTTGTCGGCCAGGAGGCCACGCACCGGCGCATCCACAGCCTGTTCAATGGGCACCTGCAAACACAAGGCTTTGACAATGAACTGGAGCGGCGCGCCACCCGACGCATCCAGCAGAACGCGCATCTGGATGTACGCATCCATGTGGCGGCCACGGCCGCCACCGAGCACCTGACCGCGATCTTTGCCGACTGGATGTTTCGCCACCCCGAGGCCCTGGAGGGCGCGCAGCCGCGCCTGCAAACCCTGTGGATGTGGCACGCCGCGGAAGAGGCCGAACACTGCAGCACGGCCTTTGATGTCTACAAGGCTCTGCAGGGCAGCGAACGCTGGCGCCTGCGCCTGCTGCGCTACATCACCTGGACCTTTGCCATGGACATCACGCGCCAGACGGTGCGCAACCTCTGGCACGACGGCTCCCTGTTCCAATGGAGCACCTGGCGCAGTGCGGCCAGGCTGCTGTTTGCGAGGGACGGCATGATCCGCGGCAGCTACGCACTGTGGAATGCCTACAAGGCCGCCGACTTCCATCCGCGCCAGCAGGATACGTCGCGCTCGGCCCAGTGGCTGCAGGACAACCAGCAGCAGTACGCAGTGGTTGCACGACCCGCCTGAGAAGCCCCGAACCATGCAAGCACTCAGTCCAACGGATTCCGCCTTCCTGTGGATGGAGACCCGCAATCAGCCCATGCATGTGGCGGGCCTGAACATCTACACGCCCCCGCCCGGCTCTGCTCCCGATTACGTCAGCAAACTGCTGGCCGACTGGAGCAAGCACGCCAAGGCCGTTGCACCATTCAATCTGCGCCCGGTTCTGCGCATGGGCCTGTGGTACTGGGAGGAAGACGAAGAGTTTGAGCTGGACTACCACCTGCGCCACGTCGCCCTGCCCCAACCGGGGCGCATCCGAGAATTGCTGGCCATGGTGTCGCGCATTCATGGCAACCTGCTGGACCGCAACCGCCCGCTGTGGGAAACCTACGTGATCGAAGGCCTACCGGGTGGGCGCTTTGCCACCTACAGCAAGATGCACCACGCGCTGATCGACGGAGTGACCGGCGCGCGCATGGTGGCCAATGCCATGTCCGTCAATGCCACCGATCACAAGGCGCCCGTTTGGGCGCTGCCCTTCAAGCAACACCCCACCGCACGGCGCAAGGCGACGGCGCCCGGGTTGCTGGAACAGCTTGGCAACCTGGCCAAGGCGGGCAAGGAGATATTGCCCGGAGTGGGCAGCGGCCTATGGGACATCGTGCGCGCCGCCTATGCGGATGGCGCAACTGCCCTGCCCTTCCAGGCGCCACCGACACCGTTCAACGTGGAGATATCGGGCTCGCGCCGGTTTGCGTCGCAGTCCTATTCCCTGGCACGTCTCCGGCGAATTGGCGAGGCCACGGGTGCCACGGTCAATGATGTGACACTGGCCATCTGTGCCGGCGCGTTGCGTGAGTATCTGATCGCGCAGGCCAAGTTACCCAAAAAACCGTTGGTTGCCATGGTGCCAGTGTCCCTGCATGGCGAGACCGATGCCGGGGGCAATCAGGTGTCCCTGCTGCTGGCCAGCCTGGGCACGCACCTTGCCGATCCGTTGAAGCGTCTGCAACACATTGTGGACTCCACCTCACAGGCCAAGGAGCGGCTGACCAAGATGCCGCGTCTGCAAAAAATGGCGCATGGCATCACCTCGATTTCACCCCTGGGAGCCGGCATCGTGACCGGAACGGCGGAGAAGCACCCCCTGTTCAACCTGGTGATTTCCAATGTACCGGGGCCACGGGAGAAGCTGTTCCTGAATGGCGCACGACTGGACGAGGTGTACCCGGTGTCCATTCCCACCCACTACCTGGCGCTGAACATCACCATCAGCGGCTATGGTGACAACCTGGGTTTTGGCTACATTGCCTGCCGCCGCTCGGTACCCGCCCTGCAGCGCATGCTGGACTACACGCACAACGCCATCACGGAACTCGAAGGCGCTTTGGGCCTGGGTGCGCCAGCCGCCAAGGCGCGCAAGACTGCGCGCAGGAAAACGCAGCCGGAAAAATGAGGGATGCCTAAGACGGCATCATGCCCAGCTCGGCGTTGCTGAGCAGGGCTTCCATGTTCATGACGATGAGCATGCGGTCGCCCACGTTGGCCAGCCCCAGAATGAAACGGGAATCGATGGCCGACTCGAACTGCGGAGCGGGCTTGATCATCTTGGCATCCAGCGTCACCACATCGGACACCGCGTCCACCACCGCGCCAATCACCGTTCCGCGGATGTTCAGGATGATCACCACGGTGAACTCGTTGTACTCGACCTTGGAGATATTGAGCTTCATGCG
>JAVBYK010000485.1 GCA_030824095.1 bacterium | reverse complement strand
CCAGCTGGCCTTGAGGTCCAGCTGGTTGACGCTGGACGTGCCGCCATAGGTGTTGGGGTTGCTGTCGATGTTCAGCTCGGTGTTGTACATGGTGCTGGCCCAGCGCCAGCTGGCCCCCAGCACCCACTGGGCATTGGGCCGGTAGCTGGCCTGCAGGGTGTAGCGCTGCGGCGGAATGCGCAGCCACTGCTTGCCCACTTGCGCCGGGTTGGCGGCGTTGGCCTTCACCACGGCATCGGTCCAGGTGGCGCTGCCGCCCAGGTCCAGCCCCTTGATACCCACATCACGGCTCTGCCACACCAACTCAAGGCCCTGCGTCAGCACCTTGTCCACATTGCTGACGCGCGTCACGCTGGGGGTGACGGTGGCATCCGTCTGGCGCAGGATGGTGTCGGTTACGTCATCGCGGAACAGGCTGGCGCGCAGCCAGTGGCTGCCCCACTCGCGCTCGGCCGACAGCTCCAGCGAGTCCGACACCTCGGGGCGCAGATTCGGATCGCTGGTGGTGATGCTGGAGCCGGTCTTGGTGCCGTTGAACAGTTCATCCACATTGGGGAAACGCACGCCACGCCCCAGGCTGGTCTTCACGGTGATGTCATCCGTGGCAGCCCAGGCCAGCGACAGCTTGGGGCTGGTGGCGGTGAGGCTGCGCCCGGGGAAGGCCGTGGCGGCCATCGGCGGGCCGGCAAAAAACTGCGAGCCGTCGGCGGACTCGAAATTCTCGAAACGCAGACCGGTGGTCAGCATCCAGTCCGGGTTGATCTTCCAGGCGTCCTGGGCATAGAGCGCAGTGATGGTGGTCTTGCCGTAGTAGTTCTGGTTCAGCGTGGTCTCATTGACGCGCCAGTCGCTCGCGTTGTTCACCACGTTCTGCAGCTTGTACTGGTTGCGGTGCAGGCCCAGCACCAGGGCGTGCTGGCCATTGCCGAAGTCGCCTTCGCTGGGGGTGTAAGTGGTCTGCACTTCCAGCGTGTTCCAGCCGGTGCCGTCGCGCCGGGTCACGCTGCCGGCACCACCCAGATCGGCCAGTGGCTGTGCCAGGTTGGCCTGGCGGGCCGCATCGTTGACTATTCTGTAGTCCGTCACCACCACCGAGGCATTCCAACCCTTGGCATGCTTGGTCTTCCAGGTGGCGCCGAGCTGGCGGTGCGTCTCGTCGCGCAGGCTGGGGGCAAAGGCGTCGGCAGCAACCGTGAACTGGCGGGTGCCGTCGCGCACGACACCGCTCCAGACCGGGTTGCCGGCCGCGTCGCGCAGCCAGGTGCTGGTGCGCACGGTGCTGTCGTCGTGCCACCAGGACAGGCGGCCCTCGATCTCCTGCGTGGCAGAGATGTCAAAACCCAGGCGCAGGTTGACGGTGTCCTGCCTGCTATGGTCGATGCTGTTGGCACCGAACAGCGCGCGCTCGCGGCTCTGCGGATCGCGGTCGTACTGGATGCCGGTAACCAGCTTGGCCGCCGCCGTGGGTGTGGCAAACGCGCCGGCGGTGGCACCGCGCACGGCGTTGGCGTAGCCCATGGTGTGGCCTTCGCTGTCCTGGTGTTGCAGGCCCAGGCTGTACCACAGGCCCGAGTCCAGGCGTGCGGCGATGCGGGCCGAGAGCTGCTGGCTGTTGTAGGTGTCACTATTGGCGTATTCGCTGAACGCCTGCTGGTTGAGCTTGATGCTGGCCGAGGCCTCCAGGCCCCGGGGTTTGCGTTCGGTGACGATCAGCGTGGTGCCAATCGAGTTGCCGGGGTAGATGGCGGAGAACGGACCGTACAGCGCGTCGATGCGCTCGATGGCTTCCACATTGACCATGTTCCAGCGCGGCGCATCGAAGCGGCCCAGGAAGTTGGAGATCAGGTAGCCGTCCAGATACACCAGGGCGCGGCCCGGCTGCAGCGTCCCAAAACTGCGCCCGCCGACATTGGAATTTCGGTCACCAAAGTAGCGCTTGCGGATGGTGGTGCTGGGCAGGTTGACGGCGATGTCTTCCGGGTTGTAGACGGTCTGCTCGCGCAACTGTTCGGCCGTGCGGCTGGCGGTACTGGAGGGCAGATTGGGGTCCAGCGGGGCACGAACGGCAGAGACCTGCACGGACTTCAGTTGTGCCTCGGTGGCAATGCCCTGAGCCAGGACGACAAAAGGGAATGCGGCGGCCACGGCCAGCGCGATGCGATGCAAATGCATGAGACGACTTCCGAAATATCAGAAAAACAGCCGTAAGCCCTCGTCAAAAGGGCGTGAGGCGCTACTATTTTTGTAGTCCGTTGGAGACAGAGCTCAAGGTCTGTCCCGCAAAGACATCAGACCGTCGGAGGTCCACGCGCCGGCAACGGCGCGGCGGTGCGCGCAGCGATGTGCGCGGCGGGAATGGCCTGCAGGGCATAGGCCAGGGGTTGGGCAGGTTCTGCGTTCAGGCGCGTGACCGGCGGCGGTGCCGCCAGGGACACGCACAGCGGGCAGTCCATGGAATTGCTGGCGACGTCACTGGCACTGCCGTCAGCGGCCTTGACCAGCACCTTCATGGCGCCGGAGCCGGTGCACACCAGCAGGATGTCCTGCGGCTTGACGATGGGCGAAGCCACCGCCACACCCAGCGACAACACGAACCACGCCAGCACCAGGCGGGTGAGAATCGTGAAGTGGCGCAGGGTTCGCATAGGGGTGGATTATCAACGACGCGCCGCGCACGGCCTTAAGCTGCGTCAATTTTTTCGCAGACTGTGTATGCTTGCCGGCAATTCCGAGCCGCGAAACGCCATGCCATGACGCAATACACCTTCCTGTCCGCCACCATCCTGCTGGTGCTGATCACCGACCCGATTGGCAACATCCCCATCTTCGCCAACGCCCTGCGCCCGGTCGCACCGGAACGCCGGCCCTGGGTGATCCTGCGCGAGATCCTGATTGCCTTTGCGCTGCTGCTGACCTTCATGTTCGTCGGCGAAGGCTTTCTGCGCGTCATGAACCTGAGCGAACTGGCGCTGCAGATTGGCGGCGGCGTCATCCTGTTCCTGATTGCCCTGCGCATGGTGTTCCCGCCCCCGGCCGGCGCCCCGGACGATGAACAAATGGCCGAACCCCTGATCGTGCCGCTGGCGGTGCCGGCCATTGCCGGCCCCTCGGCCCTGGCTACGGTGCTGCTGCTGGTGTCCCAGCAACCGGATCGACGCCTGGAGTGGATAGGCGCCCTGTGCGTGACCATGACCATCAGCGCCATCGTGCTGGTCTCGGCCGAGCGCATCCAGCGCATCATCGGCACGCGACTGGTGGTGGCCGTCGAGCGGCTGATGGGTCTGGTGCTGGTGTCGGTGGCCATCGAGATGCTGTTGCGCGGCATCAAGACCTTTGTGCTGCAGCTGGCGCGGGGGTAAGGCGCCTGCCGTCCACTGGCGGGGCTGCGTTATGCCATTTCCTTGACCCAAGTCATCGACCGCCCGGTACCCGAGGCTAGAATTTTCGCGGCGGGCTGACTTCTGCCCCTACACCGTTGGAACCCGCATGCGAAAAACGCTTTCTAGTTTTACTTCCAGCTTCTCGGATTTGCTGCTCGGACAGAGTTCGAAGGACGCAACAGGCGCGCGCCAGGAAGCCATTCGCACGGCCATGCTGGCCTCGCTGGCGGACATTGAAAGTACACAGCCCCACGCCTTTTCCAAGACGCTGGTGACGATCACCCAGGCGGCGGATGTGCAGTCGCTGTGGGATGCGCGCAGCGAACTGCTGCGCCTGATTGCCGACCGCGACGGCGAGATGGCCGCCCGCAAGACGCTGGATGGCATCACCGAAATGTTCCGCGGACTGGTTCCGCACAACCTGCTGCCCTCGCGCCGGCGCGTGGAGCGCTAACCCACCAGGAAACCACCCCATGACACAGCAACACCCGGTTCACAAGGCCCCGTTCGCAGTGGAGTGGCGGGAAGGGTTTTGCATCGGCATCGACCAGTTGGACCGCGAGCACCGGCACCTGTTTTCGCTGGTCATGATGCTGAACCTGGGCACCGTCGAGCAAACGGTGGAGCAATTGCTCGACTATGTGGTGACGCATTTCTCCAACGAACAGGAGGCCATGGAGAAAAGCGGCTACCCGGCGTTTGAAGCCCATCTGAAGCAGCACGAGGAGTTTGCCTCCCAGATCGCCGACTTCCTGATGGGCAGTGACGGGTGGACCGAGGAGCGGGTGCAGGACCTGCGCCGCTTCCTGAACAAGTGGCTGATCGGCCACATCATGACCCACGACATGCGCTTCGGCAAATGGCTGGCCACCAAGAACCGGCCAGCGCCCGATGCAGCCGCCGGTTCCGGGCGCACCGGGCTGGTCGGGCGTCTGTTCGGCTAGGCGTAGGTGTCACCCATCAGGGTGTTGAACCATGTCCCCATCTGCTTGAAGTTGCCTGAGGTTATAGAAGCCGCCTCAGTGGGCGCGGCCCCGGCAGTCAACCCGCCGTTGGCCGCAACCTTCATGCTCTGGGTAGCAGGGTCGTACTGGTATACGGCAGTCAGCCACGACGCGGTCGTTGCCGTGATCGGCGAATAGCACGCGGAGTTGGCAACCGGCGCGCCATCCGGGCTCTGACCCAACAGGAGGCGAACAATCGCATCCGCGCAGATCTTGGCTTCCTGGTTGCCCACATGCCCGGCCTTCGGCAGACCGCACTGCGCGGCATCGCCAATCACATGCACGCCGGCCACCGCCGTGGACTCATACGACAGCGGGTTCACCTTGGCCCAGCGACCATCGGCGCTGTTGTTCAGGCCGGCAGCAGACATCCAGCCGCCGGCGCCACTGCCGGACGCACGGTGCGGGGGAATGGGATTGACGACACGCGCCTGAACGGTTTGGGAGACGCCGGACTTGTCGGTATAGGTCACCACCTTGCTCACCGGATCAATGGCAATTCCGGTGACGCCAGACTGGTAATTGACGACGCCCGCGTGGATGACACCAAAGGCGCGGCCGAAGTTAACCGCCTCGGCCTGGATCTTGGGGTTTTCATCCAGAATCAGCACCCGGCAATTCGGTCCCTTGCGGGTCTTCAGGTAGTCGGCAACGACACACGCCCGCTCATAGGGGCCGGGAGGGCAGCGGTAGGGTGCGGCGGGAATGGTCATGACATAGGTGTCGCCATTCACGGCGGCGGCCAGTTGCTGCTGCAGCAGCGTTGTCTGCAAGCCTGCACGCCAGGCGTGCGGGGTGCGGGTGTCGTAATCCTGCGCGGTCAAGCCATAGGCATTGTCAAAGTCCACACCGGGCGCCACCACCAGCCGGTCGTATGGCAGCACACTGCCGTCTGACAAAGTAATCTGACGGTTCGCAACACTGATCGACTGAAGCCGTGCTTTCTTGCGGACCACGCCGTACGCGGTGGCAAGCTGGTCCCAGTTGTAGCGCAGCGTGGACACGCCTCGCGCACCCGTCAGGACAAAGTTGCTCATGATGTTGGAGGTATAGGCGTCGTCGGGCTCCACCAGCGTGACGTTCAGTCCCGCGCCGCCCCACAGCCGCAGGTATTTGGCAGCGGCCGCCCCGGCCATGCCGCCACCCACCACCACCACATTGGCACGGATGCCGGTGGTGGCCAGGGCAATCTGCTGTCCGCTGGAGCCGGATCGCGAGGAGGAACTTCGCCGGTCGTCGTCGTCCCCATCGTCGGTGCGGCCAACCAGCGGGTAGAGAGCCCCCATCAAGGCCGTGGCAGACAGCACCAGCGCGCTGCGTCGATTCAAATTCTCGTTTTTTTGGGTTGCCATTTGTGTGACTCCTGTTTATTGCTTGAGGTAATTGACGATGGCCTGCAGCTGTGCCGTGGTGTAGCCCTGCGCATGGGCGGCCATGATGCTGGAGTCGGCGGGCTTGCGCAGGTATTCAACGACCTCGGAAGCGTCCGATCCGCGGATCGAGTCAAAGCCACCGCGCCCCAGCGTGCCGTGGCACTGAAAACAATTGGAAGCAAGCAGTCGCCCGGCCGTGTTGGCGGGTTGCGCAATCACGCTGCCGGAGCTTCGTCCGGCCGCTTGCGCCATGTCCGAACCGCCACCGGCCACTGCCGACGCCGGGTCAGATCCGCCACCACATGCACTCAATAGAGTGACGATTCCAGCGATGGCCGTTAGCTGGTACGGGAGTCGCAACCGCATAGTCTTTCCTTAAAGTTGTTGATGCCGCTATTGGCACACAACTCACTGAAGAAAAGCTTAAGGTTCGCCCTTTGTTACCCAAGTTACGGCAAGTAACGGCCTTAAGAATTGGCGCCGCTGGTCACCACTTCCTGCTCGATGGCACCGAAGATGCTCTGGCCGTCCGGGCCTTTCATCTCGATGCGAATGGTGTCGCCGTACTGCATGAATTCGGTGCCGGGCTGGCCATCCAGAATGGTTTCCATGGCGCGTTTCTCGGCGATGCAGCTGTAGCCATTGGGCCATTCGGTGCGCGCCTTGTCGCCCGTGCCCTTGGTCACACCCTTGTTGCTGACGGTGCCCGAACCAATGATGGAGCCAGCCCGCACATTGCGCGTCTTGGCCAGGTGGGCGATCAACTGACCAAAGTGGAAGGTCATGTCCGGCCCTGCGTCGCACAGGCCAACCTTGCGGCCATTCCAGGTGCTTTGCAGCGGCAGGTGCACGCGGCCCTTGACCCAGGCGTCGCCCAACTCATCCGGCGTCACCGCCACCGGGCTGAAGGCGGTGGCCGGCTTGCTCTGCACAAAGCCAAAGCCCTTGGCCAGCTCGGCCGGAATCAGGTTGCGCAGGCTCACATCGTTGACCAGCATGAGCAGGCGGATGCCGTCCAGCGCACGGTCGGGCGCGCAGCCCTGGGGGATGTCACCGGTGATGACGGCCACCTCGGCCTCGAAGTCCAGCCCCCAGTCCAGGTTGGCACAAACGATGGGGGCGCAGGCGCCCTGCAGGTCGTCGCTGCCGCCCTGGTACATCAGCGGGTCGGTGTAAAAACTTTCGGGCACCTCGGCGCCGCGCGCCTTGCGCACCAGTTCCACGTGGTTGAGGTAGGCCGAACCATCGGCCCACTGGTAGGCGCGGGGCAGCGGCGCCATGCACATGCGCGCATCAAACGGAAAGGCATGGCGGGCGCGGCCATTGTTCAGGGTGTCGTACAAGTCCTGCAATTGCGGCGCCAGGAAATTCCAGTCGTCCAGCACCTGCTGCAGGCGGTTGGCGATGTGGGAGGCGTAGTGCGCCTGGCTCAGGTCGCGCGAGACCACAACCAGTTGACCGTCGCGGGAGCCGTCTTTGTAGGTAGCGAGTTTCATGGGGGAATTGTCGCTCTGAATTAAACTGGCAGGCCGGTCTCCGCGCCGCAAATCCCCCTTGCCGTCCCGCCATGCCCAAGACCCTCTCCGGTTCATCCCACACCTCCTCGCGCCCGTCCTGGCGGCTGGCGCTGCTGACAGTGGCTGTGCTGCTGGCGCACTGGGCGGTGCTGCGCGCGGCCCCGCTGGCCTTGGCTGCGCATGAAAACCGGGAAGCCTCCGAAACCTGGGCCTTTGCCACCCGCACCATTGCAGCACCCACGCCCGCGCCCAGCCCGGGCCCGGTGGCGGTCAACCCCACACGCGCAGCACCGGCACGGGCTGCTGCTGGCAAGAAGCCAGCGCCCAGTGCCAACCTGTTTCCCACAGATAGTCTGGAGCAAAATCAGGCTCCAGCCCTCGCAGATACTGACAGAGTAGCTATTGAAACAGTAGCAGACAAGACACCGACCGGCAGCACCAGCGACGACGCACCGATCCTGCTGGCCGCCGCCACGCCGAGCGGCACGGTCAAGGATGGCACTGCGGACGTTGCTGCCACCGCCGCCACCAAACCGCTGCCGGCCAAGGCCGTGCGCAGCTATGTATTCCCGCCCTCGGCCCGGCTCAAATACGCTATCACTGGCGAGGTCAAGGGCTTCCCCTACTACGTGAACGGCGAGCTGGCCTGGACGCAGGACGGCAAGACCTACGACGCCCGCATGGAAATCAGCCACTTCCTGCTGGGCTCCCGGGTGCAGACCAGCACCGGCCAGCTTGGCGCGCAGGGCCTGGAGCCGACCCGCTTCGGTGACAAGGTCAAGAGCGAGGTGGCGGCGCATTTTGAGCGCGAGAAGGGCAAGGTCACCTTCAGCGCCAACACGCCCGATGCCCCGCTGCTGGCCGGCGCCCAGGACCAGCTCAGCATCTTCATGCAGGTGGCGGCCATGCTGGCGGGCGAGCCCAACGGCTATCCCCAGGGGAGCACGCTGGCATTCCAGGCGGTGGGGCCGCGCTCGGCCGACGCCTGGGTATTTACCGTGGGTGCCAGCGAGAAGCTGACCCTGCCCGGTGGCGAGATGCAGGCGGTGCACCTGTGGCGCGACCCGGCCGGCGAATACGACCCCAAGACCGAAATCTGGCTGGCCCCCGAGCTGGGCTACCTTCCGGTGCGCATCCGCCTGACCCAGCGCAACGGCGACTTTGTCGACCAGCAGTGGAAGACCACGCAGAAGTA
>JAVBYK010000445.1 GCA_030824095.1 bacterium | reverse complement strand
AACTGTCGGTGTCGGACGACGCCAATACCACCGCAATCACGGTTGCGCTGCCCCGAGCCGCCACAGGGAGGTGACCTCGGCGGCACGCGCGCTGTGCAGGGCGTCATTGGGGTCGCTGGTCTTGCCGTGAACCGGCTTGGCGTCCAGCCGGCCCAACACCACCAAGCCTGCCTGGTCGAAGGCCGCCAGCAGCTCCGCGCGGCTGCGCAGGCCCAGGTGCTCGGCCAGGTCCGACAGGATCAGCCAGCCTTCGCCATGCGGTGTCAGGTGCGCTACCAGTCCGCCCAGATAGCCCAGCAGCATGCGGCTGCCTTCGTCATACACGGCAAATTCAATCGGGGAACTGGGGCGCGCCGGTAGCCAGGGCGGGTTGCACAGGATCAGGGACGCACGCCCCGGGGGAAACAGGTCGGTCTGCAGAACCTGCACCTGGGAGCCAACACCCAGTTGCTCCAGGTTGGCCAGCGCGCAGGCAATGGCACGCGGGTCCTGGTCGGTGGCCACCACCGTGCCGACATGGCGGCGCGCCAGCACGGCCGAGAGCACACCAGTGCCGGTGCCCACGTCAAACGCCACCATCGCCACACCATCGGCTTCAGCCAGGGGTAGGGGAACGGTTGCCACCAGGTCCACATACTCACCCCGCACCGGCGAAAACACGCCGTAGTGCGGGTAGATACGGTTGCGCGGTGCATCACCCAGGGCCGCAATCACCACGCCCTTTTTGCGCCACTCATGGGCGCTGGTCATGCCCAGCAGGTCGCGCAGCGGGGCCACACTGGCGCCATCACCGTCCACCACCGGGCCCCAGGCCTCCAGACAGGCCAGGCGTGCATCCGGTGCGCGGCGCAGGGCCACGCTGTAATCGGCGTTGAAGGGCAGCAGCACCATGCCCAGCACCCGGGCGCGCTGTGCCTGGGCCTGGCGGTGCAGGTTAAAGGCCTGCGCCAGAGACGCCGCTGGCATTGGCGTGGCGGCGGCCTGCTTGTGGGCGCGCTGCTTGCGCGCGGGCACCTTGTCGATGCGCCGGGCCAGTGCCTGCAACAACTGTCGGGCGTTGTGGAAATCACCGCGCCACAGCAGGGCAGTGCCTTCGCAGGCCAACCGGTAGGCAGCATCGGCGGTGGTGGTGTCGTCGGCCAGCACCACCTTTTTGGGTGCGGGTGCCGCGCGCTCGGAGCGCCACAGCGCGCTACAGGGCAGGCCGGCTTCGGTCCATTGGATATGGGCGGGGGGAGGGCGTGCACGCCATGTGCCGACGCTGGTGGGGGTAGTGGGCATCGGTGTCAAGGCGCTGCGAGTAAAGAACGGTTGTAACAGATGCAAGGCGCGTTTGGCGGCATGGCCTTGGCGAATTGCGGTGCATTGGGTCAAACGGAGCCCAAACTACTCCGTATAAGATGTGCGAATGAACACGCCATTGCTGCCGCGCACGAGGAGGTCCTGGATCGGGAGCCTGCTGGCAGGTGCTGCAATGTGCTGTGGCACCGGCCTGGTGGTAACGCCGGCGCAGGCGGCAGAAAGCACACTGCGCTACTTTCCGGCTGGCCCCATTTATGAATACCGCTGGAAGCTGCTGGAACTGGCGTTGGCCCATGCACCCGGTGGCAGCGGCGAGGTGGCTACCCGTCTGGCCCCTTTCAGCGAAGACATCACCCAGAACCGCGGCATGCAGTTGCTGCAGTCAGGGGCTATTGACGTGATTGCCCTGGGCACCAATGCGGAGCGGGAAGCCCAGATGCGGCCCATCAAGATCGACATCCTGCGCGGCATCGTGGGCTACCGGCTGCTGGTGATCCGCGCGGCCGACCAGGCGCGTATTGCCCGCATGAACGAGCAGGCGCTGCGCAAGGAACTCACCTTCGGACTGAACAGCCAGTGGGCCGATCTGCCCATCATGCGCGCCAATGGGCTGACGGTGGAAACATCGTCCAGCTATGAAAACCTGTTTGGCATGTTGGTGGCCGGTCGCTTTGACGCCTTTCCGCGCGGTCTGAACGAAGCCAACCGGGAATTGGAGGAGCGCAAGCAGAGCTACCCGCAGTTGGCGGTGGAGCAGGGCAGGGCGCTGTTCTTCCAGTATCCGGTGTATTTTTGGGTGCGCAAGGAGAACACGGCACTGGCCCGGCGTATTGAACAGGGGCTGACGGCTGCTCTGGCAGATGGGTCTTTCCGCAAGCTGTTCGAGAGCTACCACGCGGCGGAGATCGACATGCTGGCCAAGAGCCGGCGCCAAGTCATTCGCCTGGCCAACCCGGTTTTGCCACCCGGCACGCCGGAGGTGGATACCCGTTGGTGGTGGCACTGAGCATGTTTTCCACCCAGACCCTGGCGCGGCGCCTGCTGTACACGATATTGCCGTGGTACTTGCTGATTGCCCTGGGCATGACCGGGGCGCAACTGGCCATCCAGTTTGTCAGCGTGAGCCGCGACATCAACAACGATCTGGCTTCGCTGGGCCGCACCGTGGCACCCACCGTCACCAATGCGGTGTGGGAGCTGGACAACCCGCAGTTGCGCTCCATCGTGCAGGGCATTCGGCAAAACGCCATCGTCACGGGCGTGGTGATTGAATCCGCCACGGGCGAGGTGCTGGTGCAGAACGGCGACCGGCCCGCATCCCCGGCAGAGGCCGATGGCACGCTCACCAGTCGGTTCCGGCAGACGGTGGTGCCACTGGTGTACCAGTCGCCCCGCGGCGAAAGCCGGGTGGTTGGGCAACTCCGGATGTACTCCAACCGTGGCGTGGTGCTGGACCGCACCCAAAACGGCGCATTGGTGGTGGTGCTCAATTCCATCCTGGTGACCACGGCGCTGTGGCTGTTGTTCCGGTGGACCATCCGCTATCGCCTGTCCGACACCGTGACCCGGGTCGCCCAGACCATTGGCGGCTGGCGCTTCCAGGCCAATGACGCTCCGGTGGAGAAGATCGACTACCCGTATGAGGACGAGTTGAATGCGCTGGTCCAGGCCGTCAACGACAGCCGCGCACGCCTGTTCGATTCGTTGCAGGAACTCAAGCGGCTGAACCAGAACCTGGAAGGCATCGTCACTGCGCGCACCCACGAACTGCAGCAGGCCAAGGAAATCGCGGAAGAGGCCACCCGCGCCAAGTCCGACTTTCTGGCGAACATGAGCCACGAGATCCGCACCCCCATGAATGCGGTTCTGGGCATGCTCTACCTGGCGCTCAAGAGCGAACTCACGCCGAGCCAGCACAACTATTTGGCCAAGGCCCAGGGCGCAGCGCACTCGCTGTTGGGCATCATCAACGACATTCTGGACATTTCCAAGATCGAGGCCGGCAAGATCGAGATCGAACACATTCCGTTTGGCCTGGATACCGTGCTGGAGCAGTTGACCGACGCCATTGGCTACCAGGCCGAGCACAAGGGCATCGAGTTCCTGATCCGCTATGACGTGGGCATCCCGGCGCACCTGGTTGGCGACCCCATGCGGCTGGGGCAAGTCCTGCTCAATCTGTGCGGCAATGCGGTGAAGTTCACCGAACGCGGCGAAGTGGAGTTGGGCTTTCGCTGCGTGACCTCGACCAAGACCCATATGACCTTGCAGGCCTATGTGCGCGACAGCGGCATGGGCATTGCGCCCGACGTGCAGGACCGCCTGTTTGAAAAGTTCACCCAGGCAGACCAGTCCACGACACGCCGCTTTGGTGGCACCGGGCTGGGTCTGGCCATCAGCAAGAGTCTGGTGGAACTGATGGGCGGGCGCATCTGGGTCGAAGACACCAGCCCGGGCAAGGGCACGACGATGTGCTTCACCGTGCAACTGGAGATTCAGGACACCAACCCCTTGCGGCGTGGCGAGCTGGTGGAGCAGGCCGGGCCGCTGCTCAAGGGCATTCGTGTGCTGGTGGTGGACGACAACGAGGTTTCGCGCCAGATCCTGGCAGAGATGCTGGGCTATTTCCACATCGACGTGGGCACCGCTTCCGGTGGCATGGCCGCGCTGGCGGCCGTTCGCGAGGCTGCAGACCGGCCCTATGACCTGGTGCTGATGGACTGGCGCATGCCGGGCATGAACGGCGACGAGGCCACCCGGCTGATCTACCGCGATGCGGCAATCATTCACCAACCCAAGGTCGTGATGGTGACGGCCTATGGTCGCGAAGACGTGATCCGCCTGGCCGAGCAGGCGGGCGTGGACGGATTTCTGGTCAAGCCAGTGTCTCCCTCGACCCTGCTGGACAGCATCCTGTCGGTGCTGGGGCGCGGGCGCATCCTCCATGCGGAGCACAACACCTCGCCCAATCTGGCCAGCAGTGGGCGCCTGGCCGGGGCACGCTTGCTGCTGGCGGAAGACAACGACATCAACCGCGAATTTGCCACCGAGCTGCTGCGCAGCGAAGGCATCGAGGTGGCCGAGGCCATGGATGGCCAGCAGGCGCTGGACATGGTGCAGCAACGCGAATTTGACGGCGTGCTGATGGACATCCAGATGCCGGTCATGGATGGACTGGAGTCGGCGCGCCGCATCCGCGCACTGGCGCAGGCGCCGGGCAACCAACGCTTTGCCACACTGCCCATCATTGCCATGACGGCGCTGGCAATGGCGCAGGATGCGCAAAAGAGTCGTGAGGCCGGCATGAACGACCATGTCACCAAGCCGGTGGCGCCTGATCGGCTGATGGCGGTGCTGACCCAGTGGGTGCATGTGCCACCGGAGCGCGCCGGAGTCTGGGTCAGTGCGCCTGCGGAATCCGATATTCCGCCAGAGTTGCAGGCCATGACGACGGTGGATGCGCGCGAAGGCGTGCGCCGCATTGGCGGCAAGGTGGATGCCTACACCCGCCAGCTGCGCCGCTTCCGCGAGAACTACGCCCATGCCGCAGAAGAGCTGCAGCGGCGGATGGAGGGACAGGACCTGCGCCCAGCCCAGGACTATTGCCACGCGCTCAAAGGGGTGGTGGGCAACATCGGTGCCGCGGCCCTGTATGCCAAGGTCTCGGAGATGGACGCCGCGCTCAAACGGGCAACCCGACCGGATGCGGCCCTGCTGGAGGCGGTGCGCGCGCTGTTGCAGGAGGTGATGCAAGACATTGACAACCTGGCAGCCGCCGCGCGCCCGGTGCCGGAGCATGTGGCGGTGACCCTGACGCCAGATCAGTTGCGCGAACGCCTGGCACAGTTGCGGGAGGCCCTGGTGTATGACCTGGGCGTTGCCGAGCCGCTGCTGCTGGAGCTGCGCGCAGCCCTGCGCGGCATGCCCGATGAGGCGAAAATCGCCGCGATTGCCGCCAAAGTGGATGTTTTTGATATCGACGCCGCGCAGGAACTGCTGCGCGCATGGGATGATCAGTCCCAGTCAGCAACCTGAGTGATCCGTTTATGACCGACATTGCCAACGGCCGTCCCCGCATTCTGATCGTCGATGACGTCAACGAGAATCTGCACGTGCTGATGAACGTGCTGCGCGACAGCTATGCCATCGTGGCCGCTACCAGTGGCGAGAAGGCCCTGGAGCTGGCCCAGCGCGAGCCACTGCCAGACCTGATCCTGCTGGACATCAAGATGCCGGGCATGGACGGCTATTCGGTGCTCTCCCACCTCAAGGCCAATCCGCTGACGGCCGACATTCCGGTCATCTTTGTCACCGCCCTGGCCGATGCTGCAGATGAGGCGCGTGGCCTGACCCTGGGCATTGCCGACTACATCACCAAACCCGTCAACCCGGACCTGCTGCGCATGCGGGTGCGCACGCAACTGGAGTTGCAGCGACACCGGCGCAACCCCATCAACTTTGATGTGTCCCAGCACGCGGACCCCAAGCGTCCGTCCTCCATCCTGGTGGTGGATGACGTACCAGAGAACATCCACGAGCTGCTGGAGGCCCTCAAGGGCGACTACCGCATCATGGTGGCCAACAACGGCGCCAAGGCCATCGAAATCGTGCAGGGACCCACGCCACCCGACCTGGTGCTGCTGGACATCGTGATGCCGGGCATGAATGGCTACGAGGTGTGCCGGCGCATCAAATCCACGCCGGTGGGCAACCGCATTCCGGTGATTTTTGTGACCGTGGTCGATGCGGCCCAGGAAAAGGTCAAGGGATTCGATACGGGCGGTGCCGACTACATCACCAAACCGTTTGACATTGACGAGGTGCGCGCCCGCGTGCGCACCCACCTGGAGCTGGCCCGGTTGCGCCGTTTTCTGGAACAACTGGTGGCCCAGCGCACCGCGCTCCTGAACAAGAGCGAGGAGAAGTACCGCATCCTGGCCGACTATTCGCCCAATTGGGAGTACTGGACGGCACCGGACGGCAGCTACCTGTATGTGTCCCCGGCATGTGCCGAAGAGTCGGGCTATTCGCCGGACGACTTCTTTGCCGATGCTGGCCTGATGGAAAAAATTGTCCACCCGGACGACCTGGACGCCTGGCACCAGCGCGGACCCGCCGGTACGCAGAACGATGCGTCGCCGCTGATTTTCCGCATCCGCGCCAAGGACGGCAGCGAACACTGGATTGAGCACCTCTGCAAGACGGTGCTGGATACCAACGGCAACTCGTTGGGCCAACGGGGCTCCCTCCGCGACATTTCCCAACGCCGGGATGCCGAGCAGCGCCTGGACTTCTTCATCAACCGCGACCCGCTGACCGGCCTGCCCAACCGGGCCCTGTTTCGCGAGGTGCTGGGTCAGACCCTGCAGCGCGCTGAACGCGAGCAGACCCAGTTTGCACTGCTGTTCATCGACCTGGACAACTTCAAGACCATCAACGAAAGCCTGGGCCACAGCCTGGGCGACCAGCTGCTGGTGGAGGCCAGCAAGCGCCTGAAGGAATTGCTGCCCGATGTCAACACGCTGGCGCGGGTGGGCGGTGACGAGTTCTATATTGTCTTCAGCCACAGCGAAGGCATGCCCTGGATCGACCTGATCGCCCAGCGCATGATCGACGCGCTGGCCCGCCCCTTTGCGCTCAATGGCAACAATGTCTATGTGGGCGCCAGTGCCGGCATTGCGCTGTACCCCAACGACGGGCAGGACGCCGAGACGCTGCAGAGCCATGCCGACGCTGCCCTGCACCAAGCCAAGCTGCGGGGCCGCGGCATATTGCATTTCTTTTCGGCCGAGATGTCGGGCCGCGCCAAGGAGCGCCTGACGCTGGAAGCCGACCTGCGCCGGTCGGTGGAGCAAAACGAGTTGCGCGTGTACTACCAGCCGCAGGTGGACCTGATCAGCGGCGAGGTGGTCGGGCTGGAAGCGCTGGTGCGCTGGCAGCATCCGCTGCGCGGGCTGATTCCACCGGTGGAATTCATTCCGCTGGCCGAGGAAAGCGGCTATGTGGTGCAACTGGGCGACTGGGTGCTGCGCACTGCCTGCCGGCAGATTCGGCAGTGGTCGGATGCCGGGTTGAAGCTGCGCCAGGTGGCAGTCAATGTCTCGGCCGTGCAGCTCAGCCGGGGCCAGTTGCTGGCCACCGTGAAGGCTGCGCTGCAGGAAACCGGCATCGCCCCCGAGCAACTGGAACTGGAAATCACCGAGAGCTGCGTCATGCTGGACCGGGAAAAATCGTTCCAGTCGCTGGCAGAACTGAAGGCGCTGGGTGTGCGCCTGTCGATTGACGACTTCGGCACCGGCTACTCGTCGCTGGCCTATCTGCAGCAACTGGAAGTGCACAAGCTCAAGGTGGACATGGCCTTTGTACGGGACATGACCACCAACAGCAACAACGCCTCCATCGTCAAGGCAGTCATTGCCCTGGGCCACAGTCTGGGCCTGGAGATCATTGCCGAGGGCGTTGAAACCAGCGGCCAGGCACGCCAGTTGCGCACCCTGCAGTGCGATGTGATGCAGGGCTACCTGATCAGCCGGCCAATTCCGGTGGATGAGATGACGCGCTTTTTACGGGATTTTTCGCCCATGCAGCTGCCGCAGGATGACCAGGCGCTGTCCACCCTGCTATTGGTGGATGACGAGCCCAGCATCCTGTCGGCACTGTCGCGGGTCTTGCGTCGTGAAAACTACCACATCCTCACGGCATCTTCCTGCGAGGAAGCCCTGGCGGCTCTGGCGCAGCATCCGGTGGGGGTGATCCTGTCCGACCAGCGCATGCCGGACCTGTCCGGAACCGAACTGCTGGCCCGCGCGCGCAGCCTGTACCCCAAAACCGTGCGTATGGTGCTATCGGGCTATACCGGGCTGGACAGCCTGACCGACGCCATCAACCGGGGAGAGATCTACCGGTTCATCACCAAACCCTGGGACGACCAGCAACTGCTGGAAACCATTCGCGGGGCCTTCCGCCACTACGCCGAGCTGGCAGGACCGCCTGCCTGAGGGCACCGCCCGCCACCTGTGGCAAACTCGCGCCCTTGTTTGAATTCTGGCTGCCCATCCGGGCGGCTTCTGTCCCTGTCAGTCTTCGTTATTCCGCCATGCAGAAAATCATCGCGCAAATCGCGCAGGAAATCCGTGTCCGTCCCCAACAGGTGGAGGCCGCCGTCCAGTTGCTCGACGAAGGCGCCACCGTCCCCTTCATCGCCCG
>JAVBYK010000202.1 GCA_030824095.1 bacterium | reverse complement strand
ACCGCCCCCGGCTACCGCGGCTTTGCGGTCCACGCGGCGCCCGATGTGACGCTGGAAGACGATCTGGCCCGACGCGATCTCACTATCAATTCGATAGCTGTTCATGCAGATTTGACGAGGGCTAATGCCCTATTTGATACAAAAGGACTGCCGCTGGCGGCAAGCTGGGAGACCAGCGGCGCACTGGTCGACCCCTATGGCGGGCGCCAGGACATTGCGAACAAGGTGCTGCGCCATGTGACGCCGGCCTTCCGCGAGGACCCGGTGCGCATCCTGCGTCTGGCCCGCTTTGCCGCCCGCTTCACCGACTTCCTCGTCGCACCGGAGACGATGGATCTGATGCGCGACATGGTGGCCGCTGGCGACGTCGACCACCTGGTGGCCGAGCGCGTCTGGCAGGAGATTTCCCGCGGACTGCTGGAGGCCCAGCCATCCCGCATGTTCGCCGTGCTGCGCGACTGCGGCGCGCTGGCGCACCTGCTGCCCGAACTAGACCGCCTTTGGGGCGTGCCGCAAAGCGCGGAGCACCACCCCGAGGTGGACACCGGCGTGCACGTCATGCTGGTGCTGGACCTGGCCGCCCGCATGAAGACCAGCCTGGAAGTGCGCTTTGCCTGCCTGGTGCACGACCTGGGCAAGGGCACGACGCCGGTCGATGTGCTGCCGCGCCACATCGGCCACGAAGAGCGCAGCGTGCGCCTGCTGCGCACGCTGTGCCAGCGCCTGCGTGTGCCGGTGGACTGCAAGGAACTGGCCGAGGTCGTGGCGCGCGAGCACGGCAACATCCACCGCAGCGCCGATCTCAACGCCGGCGCCGTGGTGCGCCTGCTGGAGCGCTGCGATGCAATCCGCAAGCCGGCACGCTTCGCGGACGTTCTGCTGGCCTGCGAATGCGATGCCAGGGGGCGCCAGGGGCTGCAGGACACGGCCTACCCGCAAGGCCCGCGACTGGCACAGGCGCTGCAGCAGGCGCTGTCGGTTGCCACCGACGTGATAGCTGCACAGGCCCAGGCGGAGGGCGCTACCGGCCCCAAGATTGGTGAATGGATTCACCGGGCACGGGTGCAGGCGGTTTCCCAGGCGGCCATGCCGCTCGCCTGATCAGTTCAAGGCCGAGGTCAGGTCGCCCGCCTTCTGCCGCACACCGGGCAAGGGCTGCAGGTCAAAACGGCGGGTGATGAACTTGAGGATGGAAGTGGTGTCCATCGGTGTCGAGTCAATGGCGCCCCTCTTCACATGGGGCCCAATCAGGATCGTAGGGATGCGCGTACCCGGTCCGAAGCGGTCTCCCCAGCCTGGACCGCTGGGCGGCGGCACGTGGTCCCAATAGCCGCCGTTCTCGTCATAGGTCACCACCACCAGCATGTTCTTCCATTGGGGGCTGGCCTTGAGCCGATCCAGCAGGCTGCTGATGTGGGCGTCGCCCGTCATGATGTCGGTGTAGGACGGATGCTGGTTGTCCACGCCGGAAGGCTTGTAAAAGCTCACGGCGGGCAAGGTGCCCTGCTCCACCGCCTTCAAGAAGTCGTCGCCGTCACGCAGATGCTGCGCGCGCTCGGCCGTTCCCGGGGCAAAACGGGCAAAGTAGTTGAAGGGTTGGTGGTGCGGCTGGAAGTTGGGCGAGCCGTCGCCCCGGTGGTAGATCACCTTGCGCTTCTGGTCCGGCGCCTGCATGCCGTCTTCCACCGCCTGGTTGTAGCCTTGGGCGAACCAGGCCCAGGACACGCCCTTGGCGGACAGCGTGTCGCCTATCGTAGTGGCGGTTTGCGGCGGCACAGGCTCGCCCGGGTCATGGCGACCAATTTTGACGCCCATCGGGTTGGCCAGGGTGCGTGGACCATCCGGCGGCGGCGTGATGCCGCTGGGCTGGTAGGGTGGCTGGGCGGTGTTGACCGAATAGCCATCGGGCGTGACCTGACCGCCAGCGCTGTAGAGCCTGACCGCGCCCACATTGGCAGACGGTGAGTCGGGCATCTTTTCCAGCTTGCCCTGGGCATCCAGCCGCGCCCGCATCGAGGCCGGCGCCGAATCATGCCGTGGCGCGCAGGCACAGATCAGGTACTGGTGGTTCAGGTAGGAGCCGCCGAAGGCACCCATGAAAAAGTTGTCGGCCAGCGTGTAGTCCTTGGCCCATTGCCACATCTTGAACTGGCTGCCGTCGTAATACCCCATGGTCCAGCCGCCCACATTGGACATGGCAGCGAACAGGTTGTTCTTGCCGCCGTTGATCTGTTCCCTGTTGTGAAAAAAGTTGTGCACCGGGCTGGGCACGATGGTGGTGGGCGGGCGGTTGACCGGTGGCGCATCGATGCGGAATGGCCCATTGGGCATGCGCGGGAACCGATCATCGGGTTTGCCGTTGGAGCCAAAAACCACCAGTTCATTCAGCGGCGTGCCATCGTGGTCCAGTTGGGTCATCTGCTCCTGCGTGGCCCGGCTGATGCCATTGGCACCGGGAAACAGGCCGTACAGGTTGTCAAAACTGTGGTTCTCGGCGTAGATCACCACCACATGCTGGATACGCTTCAGATCGGGCGTCTTTGCCACGGAGTTGTCCACGGTGGCGGCGCACCCTCCCAACAAGGCAACAAGGGGGGCGACAGCCGTCAGCAGAGTCAAGGAACGCATGAGAAATCCGGGTGGTTGGAGAGGATTCGCGACTGTACCGCTAACCCGCCACCAGAGCCAAGGCCGCCCAGTCGCCAACGCGCTCACCCAGGCCGGCGGCCACCAGTTCCACCCCATGCGTCAGCGCCGGCAGTTTGCCCGCCAGGTGTGCCTGCAGGCGCGGCAGCAGCCAGGTGCGGTGGTGCCAGAACACGCTGCCACCAATGCTGATGCGCTGCAGGTCCAGTGTGACCACCAGGTTGTACAGGGTCCGACCCATCACCCGGCATATATCATCAATAATGGCCATAGCCCTCGTATCGCCTGCCTTAGCAGCTATAAAAAGCGTAGCAGCATCTGCGTAGCCCTGGGCGGAAAAACGCCGCGCCATGGCGTTGCCGGCTACCAGGCCTTCCACATCGCCCACATTGCCGCAGCCGCACAGGCCGTCCAGGTGGTCACTGACAAAGCTGTGGCCGGCATGGCCGGCGTTGCCGTTCTTGCCGCGCAGGATGTGGCCATCCACGCACAGACCCAGGCCTATGCCGGTGCTCCAGGTCACATAGGCGCAATGGTCCTGACCCTGCAATGCGCCCCAACGGCGCTCGGCCACCAGCGCGGCAATCGCATCGTTCTCGACCCGCACCACCGGAAAGGCGGCGCGCAGCGGCGCCTCCAGCGGCACCGAGGTCCAGTCATTGGGCAGCCCGCGCGCCACGCCGGCCAGGCCACCGCAGATATTGGGCGCCGCCAGCTCCACCAGCCCCTGGTTCAGCACAAAGGGGCCACAGGACGCCACGCCGACCGCGGCAATGTCGGACACATTCAGCCCGGCCAGGGTGCAACTCTGACTAATCAAAGCGATGATTTGCTGCGCCAGCGCGCCGCGATCCCCCTGGGTAGCCGTCGCTTCGACTACGCGGGCACGCAGGCCCTGCTCGTCTGCCACCGAGACGGCCACCTTGGTGCCACCGATGTCCACGCAGGCCACGGGGCGTGCGCCGGGTGGCAGGCGGTCGGGGGGTGTAGGAGAAGAAGTCTGCATGGCGGTTTCGTCCAAATTATGGACGAGCCGCCCGCCTAGCCGCGCAGATGTGATTGCGTCCAGCGCACGATGTCGGCCGCGCCCATGGCGCCGGCCTGGCGCGCCACCTCACGCCCACCGACAAACAGGGCCAGCGTGGGAATGCTGCGAATGGCGAATCGCGCGCCCAGCGCGGGCACGGCCTCGGTGTCCACCTTGGCCACGCGCACAAAGGGTTCGAGCTGCGCGGTGGCCTGTTCCAGCCCCGGCGCCATCTGGCGGCAGGGTCCGCACCACGGCGCCCA
The DNA here is from genome assembly GCA_030824095.1 of bacterium. Lineage (GTDB taxonomy): Bacteria > Pseudomonadota > Gammaproteobacteria > Burkholderiales > Burkholderiaceae_C > Allorhodoferax. The sequence goes on along the minus strand of JAVBYK010000202.1, from coordinate 4,586 downwards.
GAAGTCCACCAGCACGGGGATCTGGTTGCGCGCAACGTGCTTGTCAAACGCGGCTTCGTCCAGCGCAGTGGTGTGCGCCACAAACAGGGGCTTGTGGCAACCGCCGCAGTCCGGCGCCTTGCTCTGGTCAGCGGTCTTGACGCGGTTGGTGGTGTGGCAATGGGGGCAAACGATGTGCAGGGATTCAGTCATGGTGGGGCCTCTTTGCCTCTGCACATGGGGCGGCTGGCGGGAGAATTCAAGCCCCGTCCACCGGCACGAGGGATCAGCGCGTGGGAGCCACCAGGGCGAAGTACGCGCCCTGCGGGTCGGTGCAGTTCACGATCCAGCTACCGCCGGGCACCTCCATCGGTCCCATGATCACCTTGCCACCGCCATCAAGCACCTTGGCCACGGCTGCGTCCAGCGCCGCCACGTTGATGTAATACAGCCAGAAGGGTTGTGGCACCTCGGGCATCTTGGTCATCATGCCTCCCACCGGGTCGCCGCCGGTGCAAAAGAGCTGGTAGACGCCCTGCGGCCCCATGTCCATGGCTTCGCCCTTGGTCCAGCCGAACAGGCCGCTGTAAAACGCAAAGGCGCCGGCACCATCACCCGCCTGCAACTCGTGCCAGCCAATTTGGCCGGGCGTACCGGGAGCTGCCGGCGCAGGGCCTTCCGCACTGCTGCCCGTAAACAGCATGAAGGCCGCGCCATAGGGGTCGGCAACCACGGCAAAGCGTCCGACGCCGGGAATGTCCTGGGCCTCGCGCAACAGTTTGCCGCCGGCCCCTATAACACGCTTGACGTAGGCGTCGACATCATCTACGCCGATGTAGCCGCTCCAGTTGGGGGGCACGCCCATGGCACAGGCGTCTGCGGGCAGCGCCATCAGGCCGCCCACTCCGACATCGCCCGCCGACAGCATCGTGTAGTCGCCACCGGGCATGGGCTCCACCTTGGCCTCCCAACCGACCACCGCCTGGTAAAACCGCGTCGCTTGCGCGGCATCGCTGGTCATAAGTTCATACCAAACAAATTTGCCGCTGGGCTGGGACATGGCCGCTGCTCCTGTGTAGTGGAAATCAGACCGGCAAGCTTAGCCAAACCGCCCTGCCACCACAAGCGTTTGCATGCCTTTTGACCTGCATCAGCAACGAAGTTCCGCTCCGTGACCATTCTGAAAGGGCCAACTTCGCTTTGGAGCATCTGTCATGAAACGCAACCGTCTCCTCGCCCTGGGTCTTGCATCGGGTCTACTCGTCTTTTCCAGCATGCCGGCGGCCCAGCCGGTGGTCCGCGATGGCATCCTGACCGATGAGGTCGGCATGAGCTTGTACGTCTGGGACAACGACGTCGCTGATTCCGGCAAGAGCGTGTGCAATGGCGTCTGCACCCTGACGTGGCACCCCTACCTGGCCAAGGACGATGCCAAGCCGGTGGGAGAGTACGGCATCATCGTGCGGGAAGACGGCGCCCGGCAATGGACGTTCCGGGGCAGGCCGCTGTACCGGTGGTTCGACGACAAGAAGCCCGGTGACCGCGCGGGAGACGGCTTCCGCGGCGTGCGGCACCTGGCACGCCCCTGAGCTACAGGCGGTAGGTGCGGTCGCCCCGGGAAAAACCCATGGCGTCCCAGTAGCTTCCCTTGGTCAGGCCGATGACCTTGAAGAACTCACCCATCTCGTGCTCCAGGATCAGCTTCTGCGCGGCCACCCGCTCGGCCAGCGAGGCGGCCTGCATGGCGTCCACCAGACCGCAGTTCATCAGGAAGTGTGCCTGGCAGGTGTAGCCCAGAACCTCCAGCCCCGCGTCCTGCGCGGCCACCGCGGTGCCGGTGAAATTGACGTGGGCGGTGATGTCCTTGGAACCGACATCCACCAACGGATCGGCATCAGCCAGGTGGGCGCGGTGGCACATCACGGTGCCCATGTGGCGCTGCTCGTGGTAATACTCGGACTCGGGAAAGCCATAGTCCAGCAGAAGGATGGCACCGGCCTGCAAACGTTCGCCCAGGGTGCGCACAAAGGCCTCGCCCTGTTGGTGGATCTCGGTCAGGTAATCGTGTTCGCCCGGCACGTCCAGCGGCGGACGCAGTTCGGTGGGGCGATCCTGCCACTGCAGGTGTTGCGTGGCCTGTGAACCGTCCCAAACCACACCACGCTCGTACCAAGCTCCTTGGACACGCGCCAGCAGCTTGACCGGCATGGCATCCAGCACCTCGTTGCCGACCACAACGCCCTGCATGGCATCGGGCAACGCATCGGCCCATCGCACCGTGCCCAGGTGCTTGCGCAACGTGGCCTGCTGGCGCGCCTTCAGCGGCTGCGACAAATCCACAATTGTGTAACGCCGCACGGACACGCCCAAGGCGTCCAGAGCATCGAGAATTTGCAGCGCCAGCGCGCCGGTGCCGGCGCCAAACTCCCAGATCTCGTCGGTGCCCGTCACCGCCAGCGCCTGCGCCACCTGGCGCGCCAGCGCCTGGCCAAACAGCGGCGTGATCTCGGGTGCGGTGACAAAGTCGCTGCCCGCCCCCACCACCTCACCCGCCGCATTGCGCATACCCTGCGGCATGACGCCAAACACCGTGGCACCGCTGGCGTAGTAGCCCAGGCCAGGCGCATACAGGGCCTGGGACATGAAGTCGTCAAAACCGATCCAGCCACCTTGGGCGGCAATGTGGCGCTGCAGATGGGCAAGCATGGGGGCTTCAACTGCGGTAGCGGGCTGCGGAGATGTCATGGCGGGAGTGGAACCGGAAGATCAATGGGGGTCTGAATTGTCTCCCAACCCGGAACTTGACAGCGCCGCGCCGTCTGCCAACAATAGCGACCTGTTTTGCCCTGTACCACGTACGGGCTCTCTCAACCCACCGTGAAGGAGTACTGCCATGATTGTTCGCACACCCACTCCCTCCGTGCTGGCCGCCTGAGAGTTGAGTTCACTTCCCCGCCTGCCCTGTTTCTGTTCCTGAAATAGCCGGCGGAACGTCGCCCTGTCGCACAGGGCCGCTTGTGTCTTCTCTGTCTTGTCGGGTCGCCCGCCGGTCCCGCCTATTCCCTTTTTGACCCCAATCCCGAGCTGCGCCTTGCGCGTGGCCGAGTGGCGGGGTCTCACCAAGACATTGACTGACATGATCGAATTGCCCTTTGAAACCCTGCGCAGCCTGGGCCTGACACCCCGCCTGGCGCAAACCCTCGCATCGGTGGAAGTGCCGGCCGAGGTTCCCGACACCACCCCGCCCTCGCAGTGGATGCGCATCGCAGCCGTGCACCGCGAAACCGTTGACGTGCACGATGGCATGCTGCAGCACAGCGCGCGGTGCTCGGCACGGCTGACCCGCGACCTGCTGGACGTCCACAGTGCCCTGGCCGTGGGCGACTGGGTGCTGTGCACGCTGGACGCCCACCAGCAACGGTGGGTGAACCTGCGCATGCCCCCCGAGAACCAGATCGTGCGCCGGGATGCCGATGGCAGCCGCCACACCGTGGTCAGCAACGTGGACACAGCGCTGCTGGTCATGGGCCTGGACCTGGACTTCAACCTGCAGCGCCTGGAGCGTTACCTGGCGCTGGTGGGCAGCAGTGGCGTTCTGCCCGTCGTGGTGCTGACCAAGGCCGATGTGGCATTGCAGGCCTCACCTGATCGGGTGCAACAGCGCGTGCAGGAGGTTCAGGCCCGGGTCGGCCGGCAGGTGGACGTGGTGGCGCTGGATGCACGACAGCCCGGTGCCAGCGCAGCACTGGCACCCTATCTGGCACCCGGCCAGACTCTGGTGCTGCTGGGCTCCTCCGGTGCCGGCAAGAGCACGCTCACCAACAACCTGCTGGGCAGCGACACGCAGGACACCGGAGCCGTGCGCGAGCACGACAGTCGGGGCAAGCACACCACCACGGCGCGGTCCCTGCATCGCCTGCCGAGTGGTGCGTGCGTGATCGACACCCCGGGGGTGCGCACCCTGCGCCCTGACGTGGATGCCCAGACGCTGGGCCAGCTGTTCGAGGACATCAGCACATTGGCCCATGCCTGCCGTTTCCGCGACTGCCAGCACCAGGAAGAACCCGGCTGCGCGGTGCGCGAGCAGGTCAGCCCTGCCCGCCTGAAAAACTACCACAAGCTGTTGCGTGAGAGCCGGCGCGATGCAATGGGCGCGCTGGAGCGGCAAGGCCAGTTGGCGCAGTGGAAGGCCCGCAGCCGCGCAGGACGTGAGCGGCTGCAGGCCAAGCGTGAGGGTCGGTGAGCGTACGGTGTGCGGATCAATCCGCCACCGCGTCGTCCAGCCCCAGCGTCTTGACCCCGGCGTCACTGTCAAACTCGCGGAAGTTCCAGCGGCCATCCACGTAGTCCACCTGGTCCGGCACGGTGCGCTGCGTGGGTGGAACACCCGCCAGCGCCTGGCGCATGGCGTCGATCCAGATCGGCAGGGCCAGCGTGGCGCCAAACTCGCGGGAGCCCAGGGAACGCGGTTCGTCGTAGCCCATCCAGGCCACGGACACGATGTTGCTGGCGTAGCCGGCGAACCAGCCGTCCACGGCGTCGCTGGTGGTGCCGGTCTTGCCAGCCAGGTCCTGGCGCTCCAGCCGTGTGCTGGCCATGGCACCGGT
>JAVBYK010000188.1 GCA_030824095.1 bacterium | reverse complement strand
CGAAACCTCCTGGGTGAATCGATGGAACGCATCGACGACGTGTTGGAGTGAATGGTAGGAAGCCAGTCTTAGCGCGAGATTAAGAGCCGGCGCGGCATGCTGCGGGCCACCCATTGCACACGTTTTTCGTTGATGCGCCCCGAGGCGGCCCAGCGCTGCGCCTCCAGTGCCGGGTTGTGCAACATGGCGGCCAGCCACGCTGCCTCCTCCGCGGTGAGCCGGTCGGCGCGTTTGCCGAAGTAGGTGTGGGCTGCCGCCTGTGCGCCGCACACGGTGGCGCCCCACGGCGCGTTGTCCAGGTACAGGCGCAGGATGCGGGCCTTGCCCAGCGTCTGCTCCATCTCCACCGCGTAGAGCAGCTCGCGCAGCTTGCGCACCGGTGAACGCTCGCCCCCGGTGACCAGCAACTTGGCCACCTGCTGTGACAGTGTGCTGGCCCCGCGCAGCGCCGACACGGCGCGCTGGTTGCTGTGCAGGGCCTGCGTCATCTCCACCAGATCAAAGCCGGGGTGTTCAAAGAAGCGCTGGTCCTCGGCGGCAATCACCGCGCGTGCCAGCAGGCTGCCGGGGCCGGGCAGGGCCGCTGCTTGCGCGGGAGTCAGGTTGCGGCTGCAGATGCTGCGGGCATGGGTCCATTGGTCGGTGCCCAGACCCTGCACCGCCATGCCTTCCACGCGGGGCTGGATCGTGAGCACGCGCGAGGGCAGATCCAGTCGGGCGCGCAGCGCAAAGCTGCCTTCGATTTGTGCCGTGGCCATCTCCGGGATGGCGGCAGCAAATAGCGCATAGCCGTCGCGGATCGGGCTGGGTGGCAGGTCCAGGTCGAGCAACAGCCGCTGGTGCGTGAGCTGCCCGCGCCAGGTGGCATGCAGCGCGCCGGACACCAGGCTGCCCTGCAGGGCCATGCCCTCGCGACGCACGCTCACCCGCACCGAAGCCAACTGCAGTGCCTCGCCACCCCAGCTGGCGCTGCGCACCGTGCAGGGCTGGCATTGCAGGACCAGAGACTGATCCGGTTCGCTCCAGCCCAGGTGTAGCGGCCCCATGCGCGAGGGAAGGGTGTGGCCGTCCAGCATCTGTGCCACCCACGGTGTGGTGGCCAGCCAGATCAGCGACGGCACACCGATCTCGACTTTCAGCGGCCCCAGTGGCAGGGTCGTGGCCCACGCATCGGGTGCGGGGCGAAGGGCTTCGCGTGCGACCAGCAGCAGCGCCAGCACGGCGCACAGGCTGGCCGCGCTGACCACGCCCAGCCAATAGGCCAGGCGGCGCAGGGCGTGGAGTGTGGCGGCGCGGTTCATAGAGCCGTGGCCACGGTGGTGGCCTTCCATGGGCCGTGTGACTGGCCGGCCAGCGCGGCCCAGTACCAGGCGGAGGCATCGGTAAAGCCGTGGCCCTGGGCATCTTCAATCTGCTCGCAGACCCGCACCTGGCGCGTGCCGCGCTGGGCCACAAAGCAGCGCCAGCGGGCGCGGTCACTCTGCACCTCCAGTTGTTCATTGCGGATGCGGTAGCCCAGGCCGCGGTAGCAGTCGGTGGCCGGATGCAGCATGCGGGTTGGCTGATTGACGGTGCGCAGCACCAGCACCTGGCGGCCATCGGTCAGGCGCGCCACGGTGCCCGGAAAGTGCGCGGCAAAGCGCAGCTCCACCTCGCTGAGCGCCAGCGGGCGCAGCGGTGCGCCGCGCCACTGATCCGGCAGCTCGGCGGCCTGTGCAGCCGGCGCGCGGTTGTCCGCGTCGTTGGCTGCACGGCGGTGGTCCATCACACTGTGCGCCACACCGGCCAGCGCGCACAGCGGCAGCAGCGTGGCCCACAGGGTCTTGTGCAGCACGCGGTTCAGAAAGCGGTTTTCTAAGAGTTTCATGGCGGATTGCATGCTCAACGGGTAGGGCGGGCCATGGTCCAGGCGATGCCGGTGCAGACGGCGGCCAGCACCAACAGGCCCACGGCGTCATGGCCCCAGCCTGGCAGGGGTGCGTTGGACGCCTGTGCGGCTACCAGCACGGTGTTGCGCAGCACATTGCCCAGCAGCACCAGCGCGCCGACGATGGGCAGGCGCAGCAGGAAGGCGCGGTTGTTCCGGCCACTGGCCAGCGCCACCACGCAGGCGGTGAAGTACCCCAGCCACACCATTTGCACACCAGAGCAGGGTGCATCCACGATGACGAGCTGGCCGTCCACCACCAGCGCGCTGCCGCTGCGCTCCACCGTGTGGGCGAGCGACAGCAGCCAGCGGCTGGCCTCGGCCGTGACCACCCGCAGTGGAAAACCGGCGTAGAACTGCAGCGATGCCAGCAGCGGCAGCGACAGCACCGACAGGCCCCACACCGGCGCGGTGGCCTCGCGCGCCGGCAGAAAGGCGATCAGGCCGGCGGCGAGTGCCAGCACGCCCACCAATGCCACCAGCAAATCCGGCAAATGGCCGTGCAGTGCCGTGGTCAGCACCGCACCCGTCAGCGCAACCACCTGGAAGCCCAGGCGCGGTGCGGCACGCAGGCGCTGGCGTTGCTGCCACAGCAGCCCACCCAGGGCGGCCAGGGCCAGCACACCCAACGGGTCGTCAGACCCATCCACCATGCGCTGGCCCATCCACCACCAGGTGGGCCACAGCGCCACGGTCAGAAGGGCCAGCCAGCGCCATTCCGGTGCCGTGTCAATGGCGATGCCGAAGCGCACAAAGCGCGGCATCTGCAACAAGCGGGGCAGTGCCATGATCAGCTCGTCAGATGGTGGCTACGGGCACGGCGACGGCGGGTGGCCAGCATGGCCAGCACCGACAGCGTGACCAGCATCGCGCCCCAGGTGGCAGGCTCGGGCGTGCTGGGCACTTCGGCACCCAGCGCAGTGTTCTCCACGCCCTGCGGCAGGGGGCTGGGCTGGTTCACACTGGCGCTGTCCGCCGGTGCCAGATTGCGCACCACCTGGTCCACGGCCAGGAAGCTGGTGTATTGCGTGAGCAGGCTGTATTTCAGGCCCAGTTCGGTGATGGCCTTGCTGAAGGCGTCCCCACCCTCCAGGGATTCCTGGTCACTCAGGGACGCAATGCGGTGGCGGGCCCACAGGTGGCGCAGGGCGGCGGTGTCGGTGCCACGACTGGTGTTCACATCCATGCTCAGTTGCAGCGGGCCGTTGGCGGCATTGCCTTCCAGCACCAGCTTGCCCTTGGCCTCGCCACGCCATTTGCCGAACACGATGACCGGGCGCTGGGCCAGCAGGTCGGGCAGGTTGCGCGGCTCCACGTCGTACACGTCCAGACCGTCAAAGCGCAGCTTCACATTGGTCAGCACCGGCGCGTCGATCATCTTGCGGAAACGCGCGGCCTGTGCGGCGGCCTCGCCCGGCTGGGTGATGATGAAGGGCTCACCCATGCCGGCGCGGGCCAGGCCTTCCATTAGGTGGCGGTTCACGCTGGAGCCAATGCCAAAGGAAAACACATTGGCCTTGGACAGGTTGTTGCGCACCAGCTCAAAGGCCTCGCGCTCGACGGTCACATAGCCGTCGGTCACCACCACCACGCTGCGCGACACGTCGGCAGCCTTGGGCTCGGCGTAGACACGTTTGAGCGCCGGAATCAGCTCGGTGCCCCCGCCACCACCCATCTGGTCGATGGTGCGGATCGCCTGTTCGATATTGGCGCGGCTGGCCGGAACCGAGTGGGCATTGAGGAAGCGGTTGCTGCCGGAAAACAGCAGCACATTGAAGGTGTCACTGGGGCGCAGGCCACCAATCAGCTCGCGCAGCAGGGTCTTGGCCGTGTCCAGCGGAAAGCCATGCATGGAACCGGAAATGTCCACAACAAAGATGTAGTCGCGCGGGCTGATGGCGGTGGCCGGCGGGGCCATGGGTGGCTCCACCATGGCCAGGAAAAAGTTCTCGTCCTGGCCCTTGTAGAGCATCACACCGCTCTCGATGGCGTCACCGGCCAGGCGGTAGTCCAGGATGAAGTCGCGGTTGTTGGCCGGCTCGGCCCCGGGCTTGAGCCCAATGACCGTGGTGCCGCCCTGTTCGCGGAAACTGTTGATGTCGTGCGAGCTGGAGCGCACTTCCTTGACGGCGATGGGCGTGTTCAGCGTGACGTGGATGTCGAAGGCCGGCGCATCGGCGCTGCTGGGCGTTTGCTGGCCCTTGGGCAGGTAGGGCTGCGCCACCCAGGTGGCGTTGGCCTGGCTACTCTGCGGGCTGTTGTAGCGCGGGCCGACCACGGTGGGGAAAACGAACTGGTAGTTGCCATCGGTGGGCACCAGCAGTTCGGTGTAGCGCAACTCCACCTTCACATCGTCGCCCGGCAGGATGTTGGCCACGTTCATCTGGAACACATTGGGCAGGTGCTGCTCCAACAGGGCGGCGGTCCTGCCTTCCTTCTTGGCAGCGTCGTACTCGATGCGGGCCTGCTGCTTTTCGCGGATCTTGGCGGTGATCAGGCGGTCGGCCAGGCGCACATTCATGCCGTGTACCGCCGCGCGGGTGGAGCCGGGGAACACATACTTGGCTTCAATCGCGCGCTGGCCTTCGTTCTTGTAGGTCTGCACCACGGTCACGTCGGCGATCACACCGCTGACGCGCACATCCACCCGGGTGGACTTCAGCGGTAACTGGTCCACCGCGGGGTCATTGCTTTTGATGAAGAAGTAGGGGCTCTCGGTCTTCTGGCGCGGGGCAGCGTCACGGTCCTGCGCACGGGCCGGTGTGTGGACCAGCGCCACGAAGCAGACGGCGGACAAAGTGGTGGTTGCCAGCCACAGCCAGCGCGAGAGACGCTCCGGTGCTGCGGGCAAGGCGGGTTGGGTGGTGGCCAGGGCCATGGTTTCCTCCGATGGGCGTGCGTGATTGCACGGTGGAGGAAGCATCCCGCTGGGCGGAGAAGGCCGTTGGAAGGCTGCGGGGGGGCTGTGTGAAGTCTGTGTGAAGTCCGCGTGAAAAACTTAACGGCGGGTGGACTGGTCTGCGCAATTCGAGTCGAAAATATGCGTCGCCCTGCCCTTGTGGGGTGTGCAACCGTCAGCGGCCTATGTTTACTTAGTGGCGCGTTTTGGTCAAGTTGCGGTCTTCGTTTTGAAGATAGAAAGCACACCGCGAGGGGCGCTATGACGGGGTAGCATGGGTCGGCTGTGGCGAGAGCGATTCCTAGAGTTGGCTTGCGTCTGTGCTGTTGCAATACAGTCAAATCGATAATCCAATTTGCAAGGTCATTCGAGGCAAGGTGATCCACGCCTGAGTTGCATAGGCAGTGCACTGGAGATACGAGCTCAGCGTGCATTGCTGTCAACTGGTGAGCTGTATGCAACGTACCCTATGCCATACTTCCCAGGGTGGAATGATTTCCCATCTAGAAAACCATTCCGCGCACCGCTCATTTCCACGCAGTATTCTGGAGACTCACAAATGAAGCTAGCGCTGATCCGCATCGCAAAATATCTTGGCTTTGCGAACGCAATCCTTTTTCTTGTCGCTTGTGCGGCTGTTGCACCATCGGCACAAAAGCTCCAGGCTGACGCTGCGCCAATTCGGGATTTGGCGATCGTAGTCTGGATGGGGAACTTCTCTAGTGTGGAAGGTGTTCCTGCCGAAATCAAAGATTGGTACGCCAACACGTTTCCGAAAACGTTTGCCAAACGGGTCCCTGAAATTTTTGCCGCGAATGGGGTTTCGGTCAAAAGGGTAATAACTTCGAATGCAAAGCGGAGTGCAAGTGATTGGCCAGACGTAAACACAGACCTTAGCAACACGTCCCACGTGCTGGTCTTATCAACCCAAGCATACGTCGTGCGTAACGGTCTTCGTTCTTTCACTTTTGATACATACCTTTGGGATGCCAAGACAAAGAAGCCCGTCCTGCAGGCAGAAACCAACGTAGCGCCGGTCATTAAACAACCTTTGCTCCGGACCCAAGTGTTGGCTGCTCAATTGCTGAATAGCTTTAGTGATAACGGATTAATTAGCCTGAAAACAGGTAAGGCGCTAGATCTTGCGGGGGAGCAAATCCCGAAAGGCTACATCGTCTATGCTGAGGACAAGTAACAGTGTTTCGCTGGTTCCACAAGTCTTAGTGAATAAGGGCGGGTCTTGCAAATCAGCTGACAGATGCTGATTTCGCCGTGCGCTTCCGCCAATCGGTCGGAAGCCTGCAAACCCAGTTGTATTCGCGCCTTGGGGCGCCATGCTTTCAGGCTGACACGACGCAATCCCGCTTGATCGTTCAGCACTTGTCTTCGAACTTGATTTCCAGGAAGACCCGTGCTCAGTGCGCACGTGGCCCGCATGGTAGCCACAGGCTGGCCACAGCGCCGGTGCTGGCCTGAGCAACCCCGGCCACGTCAGATCGGTTGTGCAACTCCACCCGCCCCCGGTGCAAGGTGGCAATCTCCTTCACAAAGCTCAACCCCAGTCCCGTGCTCTTCTTGCGCGAATGCGGTCGCGCCAGGGAGTAGAACTTCTCAAACACCTTGTCCTGGGCATACGCCGGAATGCCGGGGCCTTGGTCGCAGACGGTGATGCAAGCCCAGCGCCCTTGCAGGCGCAGGCCCAGCGCCACTTCACCGCCTTCGGGCGAGAAGTCCAGCGCGTTGTCCAGCAGGTTGCTCACGGCGCGGCGCAGCAGAAAGGGGTCGGCCTCCACCGTGGCGTCGGTGTCGGCGGCCACGGTGATGGTGATGGTGATGCGCCGCTGCGCCGCCACGCCCTGTGCGGCGTGGCCCAGTTCCTCCAACAGCGGCGCCAGGGCCACGGGCTGGGTGCTGTCGAGCACGCGGCGCGTTTCCAGCGCGGTGAGTTCCAGCATGCGGTCCACCATCTCCTGGATGCGCTGGGTCTCGCGTTGGATGTTGCCCAGGAAGCGCTGGCGCTGCGCCTCCTCCATGGGCTCCTGCAGCAGTTCGGCGGCGCCGCGGATGGCCGACAGCGGGCTCTTGACTTCGTGCGTGAGGGTCTGCACATAGTCGGCCACGTAGTTGCGCCCGGCCAGGGCGTCGCGCATCTCATCATAGGCGGCGCGCAGCAGAGCCAGGGCGCGGCGCAGCAGGCGCATGGGGTAAAAGCCGGGCTGGGCTTTGACGTAGCGCGCGTAATCGCCGATCAGACCGAACGGCCGCACCAGCCACACCGACACGGTGACGGCCAGCACCAGCACCGCCACCACCGACAGCAGGCCCACGTAGAGCGTGCGGCTGCGCGCGGCGGCGACGAACTGGCCAAAGGTCTGCACCGGCTTGCCCACGGTGACGGCGCCAATGATCTCGCCCGTGCCGGGGCCTTGGGTGTTGTCGGTCCAGCGCACGGGCGCGGCCATGTACATCACGGCGGAGTCGGGGTCGCCGGGGATGTCCAGCGAGGTGCGTGCGCCGTACTCGCCGCGCAGGGTCATGCGCACGTCGCGCCACTGCGAGAAGTCCTTGCCCACCGACTGCCCCGTGGAGTCGTAAACCACGGTGCCGCGCCGGTCGGTGACGTAAGCGCGCAGCTCGACCTTGGTCTTGTTGACGCTGAAGATCTGGGCCTCAAAGCTGCGGGCGTAGACGGCCCTGAACAGCGTGTCCAGTCGCGCGGTGTCGATCACGCCGTCGCGCACATCCAGCTCCACCAGGGTGGCCAGCACCTGTGAGGTTTCCACCAGCGATTCCTCGGCCGACTCGCGGTAGCGCGGGTCGATGTCCGTCACCACCAGATAGAGCACGGCGGCAATGCCGATCGCGTAGATCAGCAGGATGCCCAGGAAGATGCGGGTACGTTTGCTCAAGTCAGGTCTTCGTTGAGCGCGTAACCGGTGCCGCGCAGGGTGCGGATGGGGTCATGCTCGGGCGCCACGGCCTTGAGCTTGGCGCGCAGGGTCTTGATGTGGGCGTCCACCGTGCGGTCGAAGCTGGCGTTGTCATCGCCCCAGACCTTGAGCAGCAGATCGTCACGCGTGAACACCTTGCCGGGGCGCTGCACCAGGAGGCGTAGCACGCCGTATTCGTAGCGGGACAGGTCGAGGGCGCGGCCGTGGTAGCGGATCAGGTGGCGCTCTTCGTCGAGTTGCCAGATGGCGGCTGGCGTAGCAGGTGTTGGCTGTGGGGGCGGCGGTGCAACGGGGGCCGCCGCTACGGGCGCGCCCAGTGGCCGCGCACTGCGGCGCAGGATGGTGCGCACCCGGGCCACCAGTTCGCGCGGCGAAAACGGCTTGGCGATGTAGTCGTCGGCGCCCAGCTCCAGGCCCACCACGCGGTCGATCTCGTCGCTGCGGGCGGTCAGAAAAATCATCGGCACCAGGTGCCCGCCGGGCAGGGCCTGCAGGCGGCGAAACAGCTCAAAGCCATTCAGGTCCGGCAGACCAACGTCCAGCACCGCCAGCGCCGGGGGCTCGGCGGCAAACTGCACCAGGGCCTCGGCGGCGGTGCTGCACCACACGGGCGCAAAGCCGTCGGTGGACAGCACATACTGCAGCGTGTCGGCAATGCCGGATTCGTCTTCCACCAGGAGGATGCGCGGTTTGAAGGTCATGGCCGGTATGGTACTGGGCGTGTTTAGCAGAATGCCTTGCGCTGGAACTTCAAC
>JAVBYK010000099.1 GCA_030824095.1 bacterium | reverse complement strand
AAATCGCCATTCCACGAGGGCTAGTGGCACAAATCGCTAAAAATGATTGCGGAACCCGGTTCAGAAGCCGGTGTTGACGCTGTTGCGCAGCGCCATTTGCGCCACGGCATTCAGGGCGCCGTCCACCACGGGGCGATCGGAGATCACCCGCAAATGGCCGGCAGCCGCCAGCTTGTCACCGGAGCGCCGCGTCATGGACTGCGTGGCACCCTGCGCGTTGGTGAACAGGAACAGGGTGCCGTGCGGGCTGGCCCAGGTGAGTTGCGTACGAACCCATTGATCCTGCACCCGCAGTTCCACCCAAGAGCCCAGCGGCAAGTTGCTCAAGGCCGGCTCGCCAGCAGCAGCAGCGGCCGCAGGTGGCGAGGCAGGCGCTTCGGCCGGCAAATCCGGAAGTTCGATGAAATTCGATGCCTGCGCCTCTTGCGGGGCCACCCAGGGGTTGCCATCGTCCACCAGATTCGGTCGGGTTGATGGAGCCTGCACGGTCTCGGCCTCGGCCTCGGGTTCGGGCCGGGGCGGCGATTTGGCGGCACGAAAGGCCTGCTGGTGCAGGCCCATGAGGGCTTCCAGAAACACACTGGTCTTGGTCGCCGGATAGCGGATGGTCTCCAGGCCTTCGCGCAGATTGCCCAGCAACAAAGGCACCAGCCGGGTCAGCTTGGCGATGTTCTTGCGGGTCAGCTCGGGGTCGGTGCTCCACAACAGGGCGGAAATCAGCGCCTGGTATTTGTCCGCAGCGCCTTGCACCGTGGCACCACCCATGCGCGCCTGCGCCACCACCTGCGCCCAGGGTCCGCACAGGAAATCCATGACCACCGCCGGTACCCGTGCCGCATCCGGGTGGCCGACAATCTCGCGGGCGATCTTCTCGGCCAGCAGGTTGCGTTGCTCGGCCTGCTGCAGGGCCTGCATGGCCTCTTCGCGGTTGCGCGCGCTGGCACGTTCGGCCCGTTGCCATTCACCCTGCAACTGGCGCAGTACCTGTTCGAAGGGTTCGGCGTCCTCGATCGCATCGTGTTCCAGTGGAGCGATGGCGTGGGCCACGCCTTCCACAAACTCCGCAAATCCAGAGGCCTCCACCGAGGCGTAGGCTAGGCTGTGGTTGGCCACCTCCTGCACTAGGACCCGGGCCGGATGCAGCTTGTTGGTGAACAGCCGCGGATCGGCCAGCGCCAACAGCAACAACGCGGGCTCCATGCGGCGAATCAGTTGCTGAACCGGCACCAGCAGGCGCTCATCATGGGCAATGTTGTCCACCATCAGGGATACCACTTCCAGACTCAACGTCTGCGCCAGACCATCGGCCTGGCTGCGTAAGTGGGCGCGAATGGCTTCGATGGACGTGTCGCCGCCCGGCGCCGTGGGCACGGAAGCACCACTGCGGCGGTGCTGGATGCGCTGCACAAAGGCATCGACCTGCTTCAACTCTTTCAGCGCCTCCAGCGCGGCGGGCACCGTCGCATCGAAATCGGTGGGGGGGGCATCGCCGGGTTCGTCCCCCATTTCAAACTGGCGGGCAAACTGCTGGGCAAAACGCTCCTTGGCACTCAGTGCCACGGGCTCTTCCAACTCCCCGGCCAGCAGACGGCGCAGCTTGTCCAGGGTCAACAGCGTGTCGTCCGCTGGTGCGCCGTGCGCCCCACCCGGTTGTGGGGCGTAGCCCGGCCCATACTCAGGCGCGGCAAACCCGGCATCCGGTGCGCGCGCGGGAGACGGCGCCATACTCTGCTGTGGCATGCCCGCCGTGGGCGAGCGCTGGTACAGGTCCTGGGCCACACCGCGGCCTATGCCAACGCCGCTGGGGGTTGGCAGCACGGCATAGCCCGCCGCCACCACACCTTGTCTGCGCAGCGCGGCGCTGAGTTCGATATACAGCTTGCGCAACTCCTGGCCCAGTGTCGCGCTCATCGCCCCCAACCAGTCGAGCTGCGTGGCAGGCGGCAGTTGGGTCTGCTCCACCACCGTCTGCAAGGCGCTGATGTAGACCTGTGGGCGCAGGGGGTTGCGTTCGGCGTTGACGGCACCCAGCCCCAGGGTGCTGCAAATCAGGGTATTGAGTTCGGCCAGACTGGCTTCTGCCGCCAGCAGGGCGACCTGCTGGGTGCGTGCCAGCGTGACGCTGGTTTGCACCTGCACTTCATCCATCAGCTCCAGTTCGTCAAACGCCACGTCGGCCATGGACTGCATGCCCACCTTTTTGGTGGCGTCCGGATTGGCAAAGGCATCCAGCAGCGCCTTCGGATAGCGCTCGCACAACTTGGACTCCCAGTCGCGCAACTGTTTGGCCGATTGGGCCAGGGCATCGCGCTCGCGCAGGTCCCGGCAAGCCGCCTCACGGGTATGCAGGTTGGTGCGTGCAGCGGCCACCAGTTTGCCCATGAGCAGACTGCCGCCAGCGGCAGCCTCTTCCACCGTAGAGCGGTACAGCGCCTGGTACTGCGCTGAAGACTGTGTGTAAGCCGTTGCCATGGCAGACCCCCGCCCGGGAGGCTACTTGAGTGCCTTGAAGCGCATTCGGTGCGGACGCGCGCCCTCTTCACCCAGGCGCTTCTTCTTGTCGGCCTCGTACTCCTGGTAGTTGCCGTCGAAGAAGGTCCATTGGCTGTCACCTTCACAGGCCAGGATGTGGGTCGCAATGCGGTCCAGGAACCAGCGGTCGTGGCTGATGACCAGGATGGAGCCGGCAAATTCCAGCAGCGCATCTTCCAGCGCGCGCAGGGTTTCCACGTCCAGGTCGTTGGACGGCTCGTCCAGCATCAGCACGTTGCCGCCTGCGATCAGGGTCTTGGCCAGGTGCAGGCGTCCGCGCTCACCACCGGACAGCGTGCCGACCCGTTTTTGCTGGTCACCGCCGTTGAAGTTGAAGCGGCCGCAGTAGGCGCGGCTGGCCATCTGGAACTTGCCCACGTTGAGGATGTCCAGCCCGCCCGAGACGTCTTCCCACACGGTTTTGTCGTTGGCCAGGTCATCGCGGTTCTGGTCCACAAAGGCCATCTTGACGGTCTGGCCGATCTTCACGGTGCCGGAATCGGGTTGCTCCTTGCCGGCAATCATCTTGAACAGCGTGGATTTACCGGCGCCGTTGGGGCCAATGATGCCGACGATGGCACCCGCTGGCACCTTGAAGCTCAGGTTGTCGATCAGCACGCGGTCGCCAAAGGACTTGGTGACATTGGTGAACTCGATCACTTCATGGCCCAGGCGGTCCGCCACGGGAATGAAAATTTCGTTGGTTTCGTTGCGCTTCTGGTATTCGAAATCGCTCAATTCCTCGAAGCGGGCCAGACGGGCCTTGCTCTTGGCCTGGCGCGCCTTGGGGTTCTGGCGCGACCACTCCAGCTCTTTCTTCAGTGCCTTGGCACGAGACTCTTCACCCTTTTGCTCAGACTCCAGGCGCGCCTGCTTCTGGGTCAGCCAGTCACTGTAGTTGCCCTTGTAAGGAATGCCGGAACCACGGTCCAGTTCCAGAATCCATTCGGCGGCGTTGTCCAAAAAGTAACGGTCGTGGGTGATGGCCACCACGGTGCCGGGGTAGCGCTGCAAAAACTGCTCCAGCCAGTCCACGGATTCGGCATCCAAGTGGTTGGTCGGCTCGTCCAGCAACAGCATGTCCGGCTTGGACAACAACAGACGGCACAGGGCCACGCGGCGCTTTTCACCGCCGGAGAGCACGCCGATATTGGCATCCCAGGGGGGCAGGCGCAGGGCGTCGGCGGCAATTTCCAGCTGGTGCTCGGAATCCGTGCCGGCCGTGGCAATGATGGCTTCCAGTTCGGCCTGCTCAGCCGCCAGTGCGTCAAAGTCGGCATCTTCCGCACCATACGCCGTGTACACCTCTTCCAGACGCGCCTTGGCCGTGAAAACCTTTCCCATGCCCGCTTCCACGCTCTCACGAACGGTTTGCGTTGGGTCCAGTTGGGGCTCCTGCGGCAGGTAGCCAATGTTCAGCCCCTGCATCGGAATGGCTTCGCCTTCGATTTCCTTGTCGACGCCGGCCATGATCTTCAGCAACGTGGACTTGCCCGATCCGTTGGTACCCAGCACACCGATCTTGGCGCCCGGAAAGAAGGAAAGGGAGATGTCTTTGAGAATATGCCGCTTGGGCGGCACGATCTTGCCGACGCGGTTCATGGAGAAAACGTATTGGGCCATTGCGAGTCTGAATTATTGGAGGGGTAAATACCGCATTATCGACTCCCCCACCCCCAACCGCCCCGACAACGGGTGAATCAGGTGCCTCCGGCCGCGTTTTCCACATCGTTCCGCAACGCCGCCTGGGCCACCGCGTCCAGCGCATGGTCCACCACCCGGCCATCGGAAACCAGGCGGATCAGGCCCAGTCCGCGCAACCGGTCCATGGTGCGGCGCGACATGGAATGCGCCATGCCGCCCGACGAGATGAACATGAACAGCGTCTTGTGCGGGCTGGCCCAGGTGAGCTGGGCGCGCACCCACACACCTCCCAGGGCCAGGTCCACCCAGGAACCGGTGTTGAGGTGCTCGGCACTCCAGGCGAGCTGGGCGGCCGGGTCGGGGGTCTCGTCTTCTTCGACTTCGGGAATCAGTTGGTGAGCGCCCTGCATATAGCCGGAATCAGCTGCCTCGTCCTGGGCCATCCAGAATTCGTCCAATGGCAGTCCAACGGCCTCCACCGCCGATACGTCGTGCACCACATCGCTCTTTTCTCCCGGCTCAGGCGCAACAACGGGACGGGCGCCTTCAAAGGCCTGCTCGTGGAAGGTGATCAGTTCGTCAAAAAACACCGGTATCTTGTCTTCCGGATAGGAGATCAGCCCCAGGCCCTGACGCATTTTTACCAGCATGCCCGGCACAATATCCACCAGCCGGGCGCGGTTGCGCCGGGCCAGCTTCAATTGCACGCTCCAGATCAGGTCGTCGACCAGCCCCAGGTAGCCATCGGCATCGGCGGTGCCATCGGCACAGCGCAATTGCGACTCGGCCACCACCTGGGCCCAGGGGCCGCGCAGGAAGACACCCACGATCTCCGGCACCTTTTTGTTCTGGATGCGCCCGGCAAAATCCTCGGCCAGCTTCTGCGCCAGCAGGTTGCGCTGTTCGGCGTGCAGCAGGCCGCGGGCGGCTTCCTCGGCACGCTGGCGCTGCTCCTGCTCCTCGCGCGACCAGCCGTCTTCCAGCTTGCGCAATACGCGCGCAAACGTGGCCGCATCGCCACCACTTCCGACCAGAACGGCAACGGCGTTCTCAAGCGCCTTGTGAAAATTCGCGTAACCGGGCTGATCCTCGGAGGTGAAGGCCAGGCTGCGGCTGGTTATCTTGTCCATGAACTGGCGCGCCGGATGCTGGCGTTCACTGAAAAAACGCGCATCGGACTGCGACAGTGCCATCAGCACCGGTTCCATCTGCCGGAGGTTCTGGCGGACCCCTGCCAGCATGCGGTGATCCTGCGTCAGGTTTTCCAGCATCAGGCGCACCACCTCTTCACCGAGTTCGCGCCCCAGTTTCTTGCTCTTGGACTTTTCCCGCTGGACGCGGGTCTCCACCACGGAATCGACCGGCCCGTTCGGTACTTTGGCTGCCGACTGGCTGGCACGTGCGGCCAGTCGCTTCATCATGGGCTCCATCAGCTTCATGTCTTCCAGCGCGACAAACGACGCCGGCACCGTATGGGTAAAGTCCTTGATGTTGCCGTTCAACGGGCCGGGGTCGAGTTCACCCGACAGCAGTCGACGCAGCTTGTCCAGCGTCAGCAGAGTGCGGGTGACCGAGTTTTCCACCGGCTTGCCCGGTCCGGAGGCGCCACCGATCGGCAGTGCCGGACCCACCGGCTCCACGCCCTGGGAGCGAAGCCACTCAGAAATCTCCTTGTACAACTGGCGCATGCTGACACCCAGCATGCCGGCAGCGGGCGTCATCAGGGGGGTGCGCGCTTCATCGCTGGGAACCAGCTCGACCAGGGTTTCGCGCAGGGCGTAAACAAAGGACTCGGGCTTGAGCGGATTCAGGTGCGGCTGCACCGTCATCCAGCCCAGCAAACTGCTCATCATGGCATTGAGTAAGGGCAGTGCATCGTCCACCGCCATCGATATTTCTTGCTGGGTCAGGGCGAATTCGATGTTGGCGTCAATCTGCTCCTCTTCCAGAAACTGGAAGTCGTCAAAACGCAGGGGCTGCCCGCCACCACGCTGGATATCGCCACCATAGAGTGCGGCACGCAGGTGCGCCGCAAAGGATGTCCTGAACGCATCGGCGTGGGCGCAAACATGCTCGATGGCCGCCTTGGTCGCCGGATTCTGAATGCCATGCATGGACTTGGTGCGCACGGGCGAGATGGACGCCTTCAACCCGGCCAGCACATCGGCAACCAGGGTATCGCTCTGCTCCAACACCGCCTCCATGCAATCCTGCAGGGACGGCTTGAAACTGCCGGGCTCGTGGGCCACGCCCAGCCGTCGCAACATGAACTTTTTCATTGTGGAAAGATTCTCCCAGTTGCCGTGCGCAATGACTAGCCCCCAAGACACATTGTTACCGCCCAGTGGTGCCAACAAAACACCTGCGCTACACATTTTCTAGCACGACGGCCAGCAACGTGCGACAATACGCCCTGTTGCGGAGCTTCAGTTGCCCACAACGTCAGCACATTGCTGGGGACCGGTTGACAAACTCCGTCCTGCTTTTGAATCTATCTGCCTTTGACTGAACCGGTGCTACCGCGCGGGGACAGGCCGATATCCCTAGCGCCCTGGATGGGCGCCACAATCCATGAAATTCGAAGAATTGAATCTGGCTGCGGCCATCGTTAAAGCCGTGCGCGAGCAGGGTTACGAGACCCCGACCGCCATCCAGGCCCAGGCCATCCCGCTGATTCTGGAAGGACGCGACCTGCTCGGCGGCGCCCAGACTGGCACCGGCAAGACAGCAGCCTTCACACTGCCCATGCTGCACCGCCTCTCCATGAGCCGCAGCGCGCAAAACAAGTTTGGCGGCACCGGCATCCGTGCCCTGGTGCTCACGCCCACCCGCGAACTCGCAGCCCAGGTTGAAGAGTCCGTGCGCACCTATGGCAAATACCTGCAACTCAGCAGCACCGTGATTTTTGGCGGTGTCGGCATGAATCCGCAGATCTCCAAGGTCAAGAAGGGCGTCGACATTCTGGTAGCCACCCCCGGGCGTCTGCTGGATCTGATGCAACAGGGCATGCTGGATCTGGGCCAGGTCCAGATGCTAGTGCTCGACGAAGCCGACCGCATGCTGGACATGGGCTTCATCCATGACGTCAAGAAGGTGCTGGCCGCTGTCCCTAAGGAAAAGCAAAGCCTGCTGTTCTCGGCCACCTTCAGCGACGAAATCCGCGAACTGGCCGCCGGCCTGCTGAAGGACCCGCAAAGCGTGCAGGTCACCCCCCGCAACACCACCGTGCAGCGCATCACCCAGGTGATCCACCCGGTCGGCCGCGGCAAGAAAAAGGCCCTGCTGGCCCACATCATCAACGAGCACAACTGGAGCCAGGTGCTGGTGTTCACCCGCACCAAGTTCGGCGCCAACAACGTCGCCGAATTCCTGGAAAAGAACGGCATCACCGCCATGGCCCTGCACGGCAACAAGAGCCAGGCAGCGCGTACCCAGGCTCTGGCTGGTTTCAAGAGCGGCGATGTCCGCGCCCTGGTGGCCACCGACATTGCCGCCCGCGGCATTGACATCGACGACCTGCCGCACGTGGTCAACTACGAAATCCCCAACGTCAGCGAAGACTATGTGCACCGCATCGGCCGCACCGGTCGCGCCGGCAACGATGGCGCCGCCATCAATCTGGTGTGCCTGGACGAAGAAGGCTTCATGCAGGACATCGAGCGTTTCACCAAGCAGACCATTCCAGTCCAGGTCATTGACGGTTTTGGCCCCGAGCCCGGTGAAAAGGGTGAGCCCATTGCCATGGGCCGCCAGACCATCTGGGGCGGCGCTGGCAAACCGCCCAGCCGCGATGTGATGCAGGCCGCAGCCCGCGCCGCACGCACCGAGATGATGCAACGCGTACGCGAAAACAAGGCCGGTCAAGGCGAGCGTGGCGGCCAGGGTGCTGGTCGCGGCAATGGCGGCGGTGGCAGTGGACGTGGTGCGCAGGGCCCTCGGGGCAACGGCGGCCAGGGTCGTGGTGGCGAACAGGCACCGCGCCCCCAAGGCGCACGCGGCCCGCAGGGTCAGGGTGGCCAGGGCCAAGGCCGTGGACGTCCCCCAGTCGGTGACGCACAACCGCGCAGCCACGAAGGCCGCTTTGCCGGCGGCATGACCGCGGACCCGCGCCCTCCCCGTAGCGCGCCTGGTGGTCAACCCGACCCCATGCGTACCAGTGTCGATATGATGACCGAACGCGGCCAGCGCCGTGGTGGCGGTGGTTATGGTGGCGGCAATCGCAATGGAGGCGGCAATGGCGGATCACGCTCGGGTGGCTATGGTGGCGGGAGCAACGGGCCTCGTGGGTCAGGAAATCCTCGCGGCCCTTTTAGCCGATAAGACCTGGTCGGCGGTCCACTGCGTGGGCCGTCGTGCCCTGGC
>JAVBYK010000538.1 GCA_030824095.1 bacterium | reverse complement strand
AGCGCGCCATAGGCACCCGGGTGTCGCGCGCCGTACATGACGCGGTGCTGGGCCGCGGGGAAACCTGGCTGGACCGCGCCTTTGTCGTCAACGACTGGTATGTGTCCGGCTACGAACCGTTGGTGGACGGCGCTGGCCAGCGCGTGGGCATGCTGTATGTGGGTTTTCTGGAGGCACCGTTTCGCATGACCAAGTACGGCATCCTGGCCGTCATCGGTGCCATCTTTGCAGCGGCCATGGTGCTGGCTGCCTGGTTCTCGCTGCGCTGGGCACGCAGCATCTTCCAGCCGGTGGAGGCCATGAACCGCACCATGCAGAAGGTCGAATACGGCGAGAGTGCGGCCCGCGTGGGGCCCGTGGCGGCGCGCGACGAACTGGGCGCCCTGGCCAACCACCTGGATGAGCTGCTGGACGTCATCGACGAAAAGACCCGTACCCTGCAGCGCTGGGGCGAGGAGCTGGACGCCAAGGTGGCCGAGCGCACCCGCGAACTGTCGCAAAGCAACCAGTCCCTGCAACTGGCCCAGGCGCAACTGGTCAAGTCCGAGAAGCTGGCCGCCATCGGCCAGCTCACCGCCAGCGTGGCACACGAGATCAACAACCCCATCGCCGTGATCCAGGGAAATCTGGATCTGGTACGCGAGCTGTTGGGCGAACGGGCCTTGCCCGTCCGTGCCGAGCTGCAACTGATGGACCAGCAGGTGGACCGCATGCGCCTGATCGTGACCCAGCTGCTGCAATACGCCCGGCCTAACGACTACGCCGGCTATGTGGACGCGGTGGATGCCAACGCCGTGCTGAGCAGTTCATTGGTGCTGGTGGAGCACCTGCTGGCGCGCACCCACATCACCGTGGTGCGCGACCTGCGGGCCGAAAGCTCCGTGTCCATCAACCGCCAGGAGCTGCAACAGGTGCTGATCAACCTGATGATCAACGCCATTCAGGCCATGCCCGATGGTGGCACGCTGACGCTGCGCACCTGCGATGAAGCCGACGCCACTGGCCGTGCCGGCGTTCTGATGGAGGTCTGCGACACCGGTGCCGGCCTCACCGACGCCGCCCGCGAACGCCTG
The DNA here is from genome assembly GCA_030824095.1 of bacterium. Classification (GTDB taxonomy): domain Bacteria; phylum Pseudomonadota; class Gammaproteobacteria; order Burkholderiales; family Burkholderiaceae_C; genus Allorhodoferax. The sequence goes on along the minus strand of JAVBYK010000538.1, from coordinate 7,594 downwards.
TTCACCCCATTCTTCACCACCAAGAATGACGGCAATGGCCTGGGCCTGTGGATCAGCCTCGGGCTGGTGGAGCGCTATGGCGGTTCCATTCGGGCCCACAACCGGACCCAGGCCGGCGAGGATGCACCCGGTGCGGTGTTTGGTGTGTGGCTGCCGTGTGACGCCGAGGAGCCCCAGTCGAAGGCAGAAATAGACGGATAACCGGCCATACATCGTGCCTTCGGATGACTGGGTGTGGACAACAATCACCCAGCGAACAAAAACACCACACGAGACCATGCACACAACCCTCTCCACACTGCTCACGGGACACGAACTGGCACAGCGTTGGGGGCGTTCCGAGACGGTGATCAGCCTGTCTGCCGCCGTCGGTGCCGGCCCGCGCTATGTGAAGATTGCAGGATCCGTGCGCTACCCCCTGGAAGAAGTTCAACGGTTCGAGCGCACGCATGCGACTGGAGCCATCTCCCCAAAGGCGCAGACGGCGCCCGACGCGGCAATCTGCGGGTAAAATCCGCGCAACTTCCTGCGAAGTTGACACGCTGCGGCGATTGCGATCCAACGATTGTTGGACGCAGCCCCTGAATGGGGCCGCCACCCCAATTCTCCTGTTTCCCTGTCTATGACGCGACCGCTGACGCGTACCCATTTCCACAGTTCACGACTCACCCGCACCCTTGCGGGCATGGGTGCTTTGGGCGCGGCCGAGCCGGGCAACGCCTTTGCCGAGCAATTGGGCCTGTGGGTGGACTTCAAGGGGGCCATCACCCTCTCGTCTGTCCACAATGCACCCGTTGCCAGTTCCAATCAAGCCAAGTCCGGCGCTCCATCAGGGGTGGCAGCGTCCATTGCCCAAGAATTCGCCCGGGCACGCGCCGCCCTGGAATCAGCCATTGCGACCAGTGGAACACCAGGCGCTGCGCGCCTGGCGCTGCCCACGCCCGCAGTGGGCGCTTCGGTCGAAGAGGCGCGCGCCTATGCACCCTATCGCCGCTACCACCAGGCCATCCAGCGGGATCTGGAAACCAAGGTGGGCGCCCTGCGTGCCCGGGTGCGGGACGCCGTGGCCCAGGTTTCACCCACGCTGCGGCAACTGGCCGCGCTGGACGGCGCCTTTGACACCATCCTCTGCGAGCGCGAGGCCCGTTTGCTGTCAACCGTGCCCTCACTGCTCGAAAAGCGCTTCCAACAATTGCTCCAGGCCCACCAACAGACCCTCGCCGACCGCCAGCTGGCCGACAGCGTGGAACTGTGGATGAAACCCGGGGCCTGGCTCGCACGCTTCTGCGGCGAACTCCAGTCGGTACTCCTGGCGGAACTGGACCTGCGTCTGCAGCCGTCCATGGGTCTGCTGGACGCACTCCATCACGAGAAATCACAACACATATGAATCGACACATCTTTTCCGGTGCATTCCTGCTGGGTGCGCTGGCAGTGGGCTGGGTTGCCTTTGGGTTTATCGGTTCCAACGCCCTGGCACTGCTGATGACCCTGATCATCGGCGCGGTCTACGCCTTCGGCACGCTGGAGCTGCACCGCTTCCGCCAGGCCAGCACCACGCTCAGCAACGCGCTGTCGGCGATTCCGCCCGCACTGTCCGATCTGGAGCCCTGGCTCGCCGGCGTGCACCCGTCCCTGCAGAACGCCGTGCGCCTGCGCATCGAAGGCGAGCGCGTCGGCCTGCCCGGTCCCATGCTCACGCCCTACCTGGTCGGCTTGCTGGTCATGCTGGGCATGCTGGGCACCTTCCTGGGCATGGTCGTCACCCTCAATGGCGCGGTGTTTGCGCTGGAGGGGACCACCGATCTGCAGGCCATCCGCTCGGCATTTGCCGCGCCGATCAAGGGCCTGGGCCTGGCCTTTGGTACCTCCGTGGCCGGTGTCGCCACATCGGCCATGCTGGGCCTGATGTCGGCCATCAGCCGGCGCGACCGCATGGTGGCCGTGCATCTGCTGGACACCCGGATAGCCACCGTGCTGCGCGGCTTCTCGCTGACGCACCAGCGCCGGCAAGCCTACCAGGCCTTGCAACTGCAGTCGCAGGCCCTGCCCGCAGTCGTGGACCAGCTGCACGCCCTGATGGCCCGGATGGAAGGCATGCACCAGCAGCTCAACACCGCATTGCTGAACAACCAGCAAAGCTTTCACCAGGATGTGAAGGGTGTCTACACCGAACTGGCCCACTCGGTGGACCAATCGCTGCGCACCAGCCTGACCGAAGGGGCGCGTGCCGCCGGCGAGAGCATCCGGCCCGTCATCGAAGCCGCCATGGCCGGAATTTCGCAGGAATCCAGGGCGCTGCATGAACGCCTGGTGGCAACTACCGGGCAGCAGTTGCAGGGCATGTCCGAGCGCTTCACGCAAAGCTATGCCGCGCAGCAGGCCAGCCAGGCGTCCAACGACAGCCAGCGGCTGCAGGTGTGGAAGAGCCAGCTGGACACCATGCTGGAGGCGATCACGCAGGAATGGCAAACCGCTGGTGCGCAGACCCTGTCCCAGCAACAGGCCATCTGCACCACACTGACCCGCACCGCACAGGAGATCAGCGAGCAGTCGCGCACCAGTGCCGCCCACACGCTGGCGGAAATGGCCCGGCTGCTGGCCAGCTCCGAAGCGCTGGCGCAATCGCGCATCGCATCCGAATCGGCCTGGTCCACGCAGCAGGACGCGCGCATGGACCAGCTGGTCAGCATGCTGCGCACCGAACTGGGTGCGCTGCGCGACGAAGAGACCGTGCGCGGCCAGGCCGCCGTCGAGCGGCTCGGGGAACTGCAGGAGGCCGTCACACAGCACCTGAGCACCCTGGGCACCGCGCTGGAAGACCCGATCACCCGCCTGATTCAAACCGCCTCCGAGGCGCCCCGCGCCGCCGCCGAGGTGATTGGCAAGCTGCGCCAGGAAGTCTCCAGCAGTGTGGCGCGCGACAACGCCCTGCTGGAAGAGCGCGCCCGCATCATGGAGACGCTGAGCGCCCTGCTCGATGCCATCAACCATGCATCGGTGGAGCAGCGTGCGGTGATTGACAGCATGGTCGCCTCCTCTGCCGTGGCACTGGGCACGGCCGGCAGCCAGTTCTCGGACAAGGTGGATGCCGAGGCCGCCAAGCTGGCCGACATTGCCGCCCAGGTGACCAGCAGCGCGGTGGAAGTGTCGGCACTGAGTGAAACCCTGGGCTTTGCCGTGCACGCGTTCAGCGATGCCAACGACAAGCTGATTACCAGCCTGCAGCGCATTGAAGGCGCGCTGGACAAGTCCATGGTCCGCAGTGACGAGCAACTGGCCTACTACGTGGCGCAGGCGCGCGAGGTCATCGACCTGAGCATCATGTCGCAGAAGGAAATCGTCGGTGAACTGCACCGTCTGTCGGGCAAACCGGCTCGCCTGCCTGCCGAGGTCGCCGGATGATTGACGACAGCGACACAGCTGCGGAACAGACGGCTCCGGTCTGGGCCGTCTTTGGCGATCTGATGTCCGGCCTGCTGGGGGCCTTCGTGCTGCTGCTGGTCGGCGTGCTGGTGGCCCACCTGGAACTGGCCGGTCACCTGGAGGCCGAGGTCAAGAAGCGCCAGGTGGAAGAACAGCGCCGCGCCACCCTGGAAAAGGCGCTGGCAGGCCCCCTGGCGTCGGGTCGCATCACCCTGAACAATGGCCGCATCGGCATCAGCGGGCGCCTGCTGTTCTCCCTCAACTCCGACCAGTTGCAGCCCGATGGCCGCAAGCTGCTGCTAAGCCTGGTGACACCCCTGCGTTCCTACCTGGCCGCGCGTGACGAAATGCTGATGGTCAGCGGCTTTACCGACGACCGCTCGATCCGCGAGGGCAACAGCCAGTTCGAGGACAACTGGGAGCTGTCGGCCCAGCGCGCCCTCACCGTCACCCGCGCGCTGATCGAAGAAGGCATGCCGGCCTCCATGGTGTTTGCCGCCGCCTTTGGCTCCGAGCAGCCGATCGCGCCCAACCGCGACGAAAAGGGGCGTGCCCAGAACCGGCGGGTGGAGATGTCACCCGTTCCCAAGGCCGGCAGGTCCGAAGCACCGCCCCATGACTGAATCCGGGCCGACTGACACCGCCGCACAGATCCACGCCTTGCGAAGCCAGGGCGCTGAGCGCTGCGACCCCGTCGGTCTGCACTACCTAGAGGCGCTGCTGCGCCGTGCCCACACCCAGCAGGGAACGGCCCGCCAGATTCTGGACGGCAAGCTGGAACAGGCGCTGGCGGCCTACACCCAGCAGCTGGAACTAAAACAGAGCGCCACCAATGGCACTTCCGCCGCGCCGGCGGCCACCCCCGGCCCGCTGCACACGCTGGTCCAGCAACTGGCGCAGCACATCCCGGATCACGGGGGCGCCCAGGTTACCGAGCCGCCGGGCGCACGCACCGAGCTCAAATCCGTGCGGTATTTCCGGGGCACCTGGTCCCGGCTCAGTGCCGACCGGCAGGTCACCCACGCGCTGAACCAGGCTCCCAAGAATGCCGGGCCCATCAACTCGCACATGGTAGTACTGCGTTCGCTGGCCCTGATGCGCGACATCGCCCCCGACTACCTGAACCACTTCATGACCTATGTGGACACCCTGCTGTGCCTGGATGAGGTGGAAAAGGCCCCGCTGCCGAGCGCACGGGCAGCAGCTGGCACCGGCGCCAGCGAGAAGAAGCCCCGGGCCCCGCGCGCACGGCCGCGTCCATCCGGAACAGCCAGTTAAGCTATCAATTTAATAGCTAGATAGACTTATTTCACGAGGGCTAGAAGCCTAAATGACTCACAGTCATTCCGCTCAGTCCAGCATGTCAAAGCCTTGCGCCTCCACAGCCATGAAGGCCCGGGTCAGCGCGGCCAGGGCCGCATAGAAGCGTGCCTGGGGGTGGGCCTGCAGCGCATCGCACATGCGCAGCACCCAGGGTTGCAGATGTACCGAGAAGAAGGCCTGCTGGCGCGTCAAGTTGGACACCGCCACGTCGTCCCCGGCGATCAGGTAGCGCATGACCTCGCACAGGTAGGCCATGTGGTCTTCGGTCTCGAACATCGCCTCGTCACGTGACAGGCCCAGCTCGGCCAGATCGCCGCGCAGCGCGGCCAGCGGCTTCTCGTTGAGGAAACCGCTCAGGTAGTAGGAGCCGAACAGGTAGACCTCGGGCTTGCCGACACCGCCAAACAATGCGGTGTATTCGGCGGCAATGTCCGCATCGCTGGCCTCGCGCGCCGCACCCACCAGGGCACGCCAGGGCTCCTCCAGAAAGCCGCCTTCGGTGGGCGCATCGGTGGCGGCCACGCGCATCTGGGCCATCCATTCAGGCTCGGGCGGTGCGTAGTACAGCGTGGCGAGCAGGCCATACAGTTCGGCGCGCGCCATCTCTTCGTCAAGGGCGGATGCGGTCAGGGGTTCGTGTGGTGTCATGGTGGCGTGCTCAGCGGATGTCCTGGATCTTGACCTCATTGTCGGCCGAGTAGATGTCGATGACGCGGCAGTCACCGCACATCTTCAGGCGGTCGGCCGCCGCACCCTGGAACATGGCGTGCCCCGCCAGCTTGGAGAGCATGCCTTCGATGGCCTTGAGCGTGCCAAAGGGCTTGCTGCAGCGGATGCAGACATAGGGCTGCATTTCGTTGATGACCACCGCCTCCTTGCGCTGCGCGGACAGGCGCAACTGCGGCACCAGGGCCAGCGCCTTCTCGGGGCAGGTCTTGACGCACAGGCCGCACTGCACGCAGTTCTTCTCGATGAATTTCAGTTGTGGTGACAGCTGGTTGTCCTGCAGGGCGCCGGCTGGACAGGCGTTGACGCAACTCAGGCACAGGGTGCAGGCGTCCTTGTCCAGCGCCACCGCACCCAGCGGCGAGGCGCCCGCCGGCAGCGCGATGACTTCGGGGCGGGAGGCGGCCTGTGCGATCAGATGGTCCAGCGCCAATTCGAGCGTGGCACGCTTGTCGGCCTGCACGGCGAAGCCGGCGGCGTGGCCCACGGTTTGCGCCGGGGGCACCTGCAACTGGGTATCCAGCGCGGCCAGGTCGCGTGCATCGCGGGCGTGCAGCAGACGCAGGTGCGTGCCCTGGTAACCCAGGCCGCTGAGGATGGCCTGGGCCACGTCCATCTGCGCCTGCACCGCCGTCACATAGTCCGGCGCTTCCTCGCCGGTCATCAGCACCCAGACCTGCGACGCGCCATAGGCAATGGCCGTGAGCCACAGGTCCAGCCCGACGGATGCGGTGTGCCACAGCGGCAGCGGCAGCACGCGGGCCGGCACACCGTGGGTGGATGGGTCCAGCCGGGCGGCGCGGCCCAGGTCGTTGACCAGGCGTGTGCCGGCCTCCTGGCTGTGGAACAGGATGGCCGCATCCTTGCCACCGGCACGGGCGTAGGTACCCAGCAGCGTCTTGAGACGCACGCCCTGCTCGCTGGCTGCGGGATAGGCAAAGCCCAGCGCGCCGCTGGGGCACACCGTGGTGCACGCACCGCAGCCCACGCACAGGTTGGGGTTGACCTTGATGGCCTGGCGCCCGGACTCGCTGCTGATGGCAGATGCGGAACACACGTCGATGCAGGCACTGCAACCGGTCTTTTCGTTGCGGCTGTGGGCACAGAGTTTTTGCTTGTAACTGAAAAAGCGCGGCTTCTCGAACGCACCGACCAGGCCACGCAACTGCAGCACGGCTTGCATCAGGTCCACTCGGCCGGGCACGGCGGCCTGGCCGGCAAAGAAATAGCCCTGCGGCAGTGCGTGCTGGGTGAAGGCCGGCGTGGCGCGCAGGTCCAGCACCAGGTCAAAGGTCTCACGGTGCGATTCGGGCTGGCGGTCGAAGTTGATGGCGCCGGCCGCACCGCAGGCCTTGACGCAGGCCCGGTGGGACTTGCACAGGGCGCTGTCAATCTGGTAGTCGAAACCGATGGCACCCTCGGGGCAGGCAGCCAGGCAGGCATTGCAGCGGGTGCACAGGTCCAGGTCAATCGCGTTGTTCTGCGCCCATTGCAGCTCGAAGGCACCCAGCCAGCCGGTCAGGCGCGCGATGGTACCGGTGAGAACCGGATAGCGCCGCTCCTGCGCGCCGCCGTCCGCACCGGCCCCGGTGCTGAACAGGATCACGTCCAGCGTGTCACCCAGCAGCGCGGCGGCACGCTCGGCCGCATCCAGCGCACCGATGACCAGCACCCGGCCGGCACTCTGGTAGTCCACCGTGGCCACCGGCTCGGGTGCGGGCAGGCGGGCCAGTGCCAGCAGGGCGGCCTGCTTCGGCGCAGCCTGGGCGGCGTCCTTGCTCCAGCCGCCGGTTTCGCGGATGTTCACAAAGCGGATAGGCACACCTTGGGCGCCCTCGGTCTGGGCGGCAATTTCCTGGAACAGGCGGCTTTCCTGGGTGCAGGCCACCACCACGTCCTCGCCTGCGGCCAGGGCCTGCTGAAAGGCGCCGGCCTCGCGGCGGCACAGCGTGGTGTGCAGGGTCAGATTTTCATTGAGTGCCGTCCCCAGCGTCTTGGCGGCCAGGGGCATGGTCTTGTTGCAGTCGCAAATCAGTGTCGGCATGGTCGTTGGGTCTCGCTTCTTCTTCATCCAGCAGCTTCAAGAACTGGGCGCTGGCCATTTTGCGCAGCATGGAAG
>JAVBYK010000472.1 GCA_030824095.1 bacterium | reverse complement strand
GCTACTGCCGCAGCCTGTACGCACGCCTGGCCAGCCTGCCGCACGGCAAGCGCTTGGCGCACTAAGCGCCGCCTGGCCCCAATCCGAAACTATTCGTAGGCCACCAGACGGGGGCGCTCGGCCTCGCTGAACAGGTTTTGCTGCAACTGGGCCACGCTGGCCTGGCGTTCGGACTCCGTGGTTTGCGCCTTCAACAGCCGGGCACGCTCGTCCAGATAACGGGCAATCCGGCTCTTCCAGGCGGCCTCTTCCCGGTCCACATCCGCCAGCCGCGCGGCGGCCTGCGGGTCAAATTCTTTGGCGCGCATGCGGTAGATGTCGTCCTCGCTGGCACCCTTGGCACGCAACGCCTGCGCCTGCTGCTCCACGCGCACCACCACATGCGTGGCATCCCGTTCATTGCGCAAGGCGGCGGGCAGAGAGGCATCCAGCGCTGCCAGCCGCTGCTGCTTCTGTTGTGCGCTCAGGGTTGGGTCCTGGCTGATCTCCAGCCGCGCCACGGCGTCCATGTCATAGGCGTCTTCCAGCCCGAACATGCCCTGTGTTTCGTCGTGGCTGAAGTAGCGTGCGCGCAAGTCCTGCATGGCCAGCATGCGCCTGCGAATGGCCGCCACGCCGCTGCCGGCAAGTTCCGGCTTGCTGTCCAGCTCCACCAGTTCACGCTTGAATTCGATGTACAGGCCCAGCAAGCGCTGTGCCTTCAGCGCCTGGGCGGGCGAGAGACTGCGCTGCAACTCACTGCGGATGTGGGCGGTGATCGCCTCAATCGTTTGCTCACCCACGGTACTCAGGTAGTAGTCAAACATGCGCCGCAGCTCGCCATAGGCCAGACCGCCGGACGCACCGGCCATACCGGCTGACTGGAAGGCTTGCAGATCACCATCGGGGATGGTGTCCTGCAGCGATCGGGCAAAGAGGGCCGGCTTGCCGGCCTGCGCCACCGGGGACAGCGTGACCGTGTCCCGGGAGTCGCCGTTTTGCCAGAGCACCAGCCCCGCGCCGGTCAGCGCCAGGGCCAGCAGCCCCAGCCCAACGCGGGCAGTGCTGCGATGCATCGGCACACTCAGAGGCCCAGGCCGCGCAGACGGTTGGCGTGCTGGCGGTACAGGGTCACCGGGTTGGTTTCAAACAGGTTGACCAGGCCTACCGTCTGGTTGACTTCATCCATATGGTTCATGGCGTAGTCGTCACGGATAACGCGACCCAGGTGGGTGGAGCAACTGGCCACCAGGCCATCGTTCTTGGCGCCACCAAAGGCCAATGAGGTCAGGGCCAGGGCCGGGTCCATGATGTCAAACACATTGGTGTAGGACTTGGCGCCACTCCAGGAGAAGTAGTACACGCCACGTGCCGTGTAGGCACCTTCACCACACGCCGTAGTGGGCACACCTGCTGGATGGGCCGCATTGAATTTCAGTGAGCCTGCGGTGCTCAGCGACTGGGCCGCGGCCAGGGAATTCTGGTTCAGGCCCGACCCACCGGACAGGAAGTTAATGACCGTGGCCAGGCCGTTGGTCACCGACACGATCACGGTGTTCGACAACGATCCGGGAGGTGCCACGCCCAGCAGCACGTCGGCAACGGAAGATCCCTTGTTCACACCACCAACCGACGTAGCCGATGCGACCAGGTCCGGCCGCACGGAGGCCACATAGCGGATGGTGGGGCCACCATGGCTGTGGCCGATCAGATTGACCTTGGCCGCGCCGGTGGCGGCCAGGATTTGCTTGACTTGGGTGAGCAGTTGCTCGCCGCGCACTTCGGAGCTATTGGCAGCCGACACCTGGGCCACATAAACCTTGGCACCGTCGGCACGCAGCGCCGAAGGAATGCCATACCAGTAGTCCACCGGACCAATGTTGTCAAACCCGAACAGGCCGTGCACCAGCACGATAGGGTATTTGGTCTGGGTGTAGCCCGCCGCAGAGGCAGTTGCCGGGAACAGCGCCAGGGCCAGCATGCAGGCACCCAGCCAGGTCATCACGATTTTCTTCAAGGTAGTCTCCAGTTGGGCCAAGGCCCCAGGGGTTGAAAGGAATCCGTCTGAAAAAGGCAGTGCGACCTCTTGGGTGGGGGCGCTGTCGCGGGATGACCCTTTACCGGTTGCTTGTGTCAACCAGTCCGAATCAAAAAAGCACGGTCGTGCGATTTAATGAATGGTAATCCGGTGTCGCGCACGTGTCATGGTGGGAAACCCGGATGACGTGAAAAACGCGGGTAGTAGACGGCGCGCCAGAAATGGAAAAAGCCCTGCCGCGCAATGCGCGACAGGGCTTCGTTTTGAGAACCCTTGAGAAACGCGGCGGCTACTTAGAAGCGCCAGCCCAGGCCGATACCGAACAGCACGGGATCAACCTTGAAGTCACCAGCATTGGCTGTGCCAACATAAACGTCGGACTTGATGTAGACCTTCTTCAGATCGAAGTTCAGGTACATGCCTTTGGACAGGGGAATGTCCACACCAACTTGCAGGGCGCCGCCCCAGCTGTCTTTGTTCAGTGTGGCTGCGCCGCCCAGGATGTCGGTCTTGGTGAAGCGGGTGTAGTTGATACCAGCGCCGATATAAGGCTTGGCACCACCGTTGCCATCAAAGTGGTATTGGACCAGCAGAGTTGGGGGCAGGTGTTCGACGGTACCGATGTCCTTGCCCAGGGCAGTGGAGGTCAAAGTGTGCGACTGGGGCACGGTCAGGATCAGTTCCACAGCCAAGTTCTTGCTGAGGAAGTAGCTGATGTCCACTTCGGGAATCCACTTGTTGTTGATGGACAGACCCAGACCGGTGCTGTCGGTGTTGGCGCTGTTCAGGCTCACGGCGCGGGCACGCACCATCCAGGGACCTTCGGCTTGGCCGGCGGCAAAAGCGGCTCCAGACACCAGGGAGCACAGAACGGCGGCGGCGATGACTTGCTTTTTCATATGGTTGAAATATTTGAGTGCTGGGGACATTCCCAAGGCGCATTGAACTCCTTCAAGAAAAATAGCGGTTGATTTGCATCAAGGGTTATCCCTAGTGATGACAGGGGATCACAAACTGTTGCGCCAGTTCCACACGCAGGCACATTTTTTCTGCCAAAGGACTGGACAGGATCAGCGGATAACATCACCCCATGCCCGCATACGCATTTGAAGCCCTGGACGCCGACGGCGGCACCCGCAAGGGCGTCATCGAAGCCGACACCGCCAAGGCGGCGCGCGGCGTGCTGCGTGGCCAATCCCTGGTGCCGATGCTGGTGGAACCGATTGCGGCGGGCGCCAGCAGTGACCCCACCACCAGCCAGCGCGGCACCACCCTGTGGAGCACACGTGTTTTCAACGCCACGGCCCTGGCCATCTGGACGCGCCAGATCGCGGGCCTGGTGGCCTCCGGTCTGCCACTGGAGCGGGCGCTGACCTCGCTATCCGAAGAATCAGATGATGAGCGCCAGCGCCATCTGGTGGCGGCCCTGCGTGCCGAGGTCAATGGCGGAACCGCCTTTGCCACGGCGCTGGCACAGCATCCCCGGGAATTCAGCACCACCTATTGCGCCGTGGTGGGCGCGGGTGAGCACAGCGGCAACCTGGGATTGGTACTGGAGCGCCTGGCGGATGACCTGGAGCAGGGGCAGGCGCTCAGGTCCCAACTGATAGGCGCGGCGCTCTACCCGGCCATCGTGACGCTGGTAGCCATTGTCATCGTGATGTTCCTGCTGGGTTATGTGGTGCCGCAGGTGGCCGAGGTCTTTGCCGGCAGCAAGCGCGCGCTGCCCCTGCTGACGGTCATCATGCTAGCCTTGGGCAACTTTGTCCGCAACCAAGGCTGGTTGCTGCTAATCGCTATTGTTTTAGTAGCTATCGGCGCCCGTTTGGCGTGGGCTCGTGCGCCATTTCGTGAACGCTTTGATGCCGCCTGGCTGACGCTGCCGGTGCTGGGCAAGCTGTCACGCGGCTACAACGCCGCACGCTTTGCCAGCACACTGGCCATGCTGGCAGCGGCCGGTGTGCCCATTCTGAAGGCCTTGCAGGCCGCCGCCGACACCGTGTCCAACCGGGCCATGCGCACCGATGCACTGGACGCCCTGGTGCTGGTGCGTGAAGGCGCGCCACTGGCCTCGGCCCTGGCACAGAAAAAACGCTTCCCCGGCCTTCTTTCCATGTTCGCCCGGCTGGGTGAGCAGACCGGTCAGTTGCCCGTGATGCTGGAGCGCGCCGCCAAGCAGCTCGGAACCGAGGTGCAACGCCGCGCCCTGCAACTGGCCACCTTGCTGGAGCCTCTGCTGATCGTCGCCATGGGCTTGGTGGTCATGCTGATCGTGCTGGCGGTGCTGCTACCCATCATCCAGCTCAACCAGTTGGTGCGCTAACCCTAGAACGAACGAGGAATCCATGGCGGACTGGAGCGACGGCTACGTCACAGACATCGGCTACACCCACGGCTACTACCCGGAACTCAATCCCCTGCGCACGCGCATGGCCCTCCTGAACGCCGGCTGGGCAGCACCCGAGTGGACGACCAGCGGTGCCGCATGCGAGCTGGGCTTCGGGCAGGGCATGAGCATCAACCTGCATGCCGCAGCGTCCGCCACGACCTGGTATGGAACCGACGTGAACCCCGCCCAGGCCGCTTTTGCGCAGGGTCTGGCACGTGCCAGCGGTGCGGATCAGGCGGGCAACCGCCTGTGGGATGCATCGTTTGCCGAGTTCAGCGAGCGCTCCGATCTTCCCGAGTTCGATTTCATCGGCCTGCACGGAATCTGGAGCTGGATTTCGGACGAAAACCGGACCGTGATCGTTGACTTCGTGCGGCGCAAACTGCGCCCGGGCGGTGTGCTGTACATCAGCTACAACACCCAGCCCGGCTGGGCGGCAATGGCGCCGATGCGTGACTTGCTGACCGAACACGCACAGGTCATGGGTGTGCCTGGCAAAGGCCTTGTCGAGCGCGTCGACGGTGCACTGGCCTTTGCAGATGCCCTCATGGCAGCCAACCCCCAATACGCCAAGGCCAATCCCCAAGTGGAAGAGCGCCTCAAGCGCATGAAGGACATGAGCAGCAACTACCTGGCCCATGAGTATTTCAACCGCGACTGGCAACCGATGGCCTTTTCGAGAATGGCACAGTGGCTGGCACCGGCCAAGCTGGGCTATGCCTGTTCAGCGCACTATTCGGACCATTTGCTGGGCCTTAACTTCACGGCCGCACAGCTGACCCTTCTGCAGGCCCAAAGCGACCCCATGTTCCGGGAGACCATCCGTGACTTTCTCGTCAACCAGCAGTTCCGCCGCGACTACTGGGTCAAGGGGCTGCGCAAACTGGCTCCGACGGAGCTGATGGAAGCGCAGCGCGCCGTCCAGGTGATGCTGGTCACGTCGCCCGAGCAGGTGGTTCTCACGGTCCGCACCCAGGTGGGAGAAGCCTCCATGTCACCGGCCATCTACGGGCCTGTACTGGCGGCCCTGTCCGACATGCAGTCGCACAGCATTGGCGCGCTATGGGACCGACTGCAGGAACGCGGGCAGACGGGCGCCATCAACTTCGCCCAGTTGTACGAGGCTGTGCTGCTGCTCAGCAGCAAGGGCGACGTGGTGGCCGTTCAGCACGCAGATATTGCCAAAGCGGCCTCGCCCCGTACGCAGCGCCTGAACCGGCACCTGGCCCAGCTGGCCCGCCACCGCGCGGACCTTCCCGGCCTGGCCAGCCCGGTGACCGGCGGTTGCATCGGCATGAGCCGCTTCGAACAGTTGTTTGCGCTCTGCCTTCTGGAGCGGTCCACTCCGGCTGGCCTGGCGGCGCCCGACCCTGCGGCGCTGGCGCAAACGGTCTGGACTGCGCTGCAGGCACAGGGCCAGCGCCTGGTGCGCGATGGCAAACCCATCCACGCAGAGCTAGACAATCTGGCTGAGTTGCACAAGCAGGCCGAGGCCTTCATCGCCAAACGCCTGTCGGGACTGCGACGCCTGGGCGTGCTGGACTGAACACCGCCGGCCGCCCACCTGGCTGGCCGGGGCCGGCTATTCGATCTTGTGGATGTAGGCCAACGCCACCCGCGGCGTGCAGTGGAGCAATTCGGCAATGTCGTCGATGTCGTCTGGCACCGCCGCATTGTCCCAACCCTGTGTGGTGTGGCGCGCCAGCCGCTGGGCCAGCACGACGTTACGCACAATAGGCAGGTCCGTGTGGCGGTTGTCGGAGATGCGCACCAGCAGCTCCGGCAGATGCCACAGCGTCATCAGGTTCTGGCGCAGATCGTCCAGCTCCATATTCAGCACCTCGCGCTGGATGGCGGTGCTGCGCAGGGTGGGGTCGGCGCGTTGGGCATCGCGGATGCGCTGTTGCAGGGTGGGTGCGTGGCACCACATCAGCATTTCCGGAAAATCATACAAAAAAGCCGCCAGCTGGATCAACTCCACATCGGGGTCCCCCCGGTGCACGGCAAAGCCCAAGGCAAAACGGGAGGCCCGGTAGGCGCGCTGCATCAGAAGGCGCAGGCCGTCCAACGCCCGTGGCTGGTCGTGCAACCAGTCCTTGATGGTCGGCTGAGGCCCAAACGCGCGGAAAAAGGGCGCGATCCCCATCAGGACCAAAGTGCTGGTGATGGTCTCGGTATCGGTATCCTTGCCCGGACGGCGCAGGCGTGCGGCATGCGCCAGCAGCTTGACGGTCATGAATGGATCGCCCTGGATCACATTGGTCAACATATGGGCATCGACGGTTTCCTGCTCGGCGCGCAGACGCTCCAGTGCCAAGGCAGTGCTCGATCGGATCGGCATCTCGGCGTCTCGGAAGTAGCGCGTCCATGCTTCCAAATCCGGCAACGGTGCCGTCAGGTACGCAGGAATGGCAGTCGGCACGGGTGGTGGAGCGGATTCGTCAGGGAGCATCGACATGGCCGCGAGTATCGGCGCCCCTCCACCACCGGTCAAGCCGTGATAACCAGGGGTGCAGCGTCTGCGGACAGTTGCGCGTGGCGGTCCTGGCGCTGCGCCCGCAGCCGGGTGCGTGGCAGCGCCGGCCGGTGAGGCAATACACCGTGCAGGCATTGCGGCATGGCACGCGCACCACTGGCCACGTAGTCGGCCAGCAGCGGGGAACGCGCCATGTCGGGCGCAACACCACGCGCATTGGTGAGGTAGGCAAACAGCGCATCCACCAGGTCTTCGGGCGTGAGGCCGTGGGTCTTGCCCGTGGTCTGCCACAGCCAGTCGCTCCAGGCCAGGAATGCCGCAAAGGCCGAGGGGCCTTGCAGCAGCAGGCCCAGCGTGGCGGTGAAGCGCCCGGAGTTGGCGACCAGGTCCCAGTAGCGCGCCAGGCGCGTGAAGCGCTGCACGGTGGTCGCATCCACTGCGCTGGTCTGTAGCACGGTGTAGGGCGGCTCGGCGGCGTAGTGCATGCCCCAGGCCTGCGTGTGGCGTGCAATCGGCGTGCCGCGCAGGCGCTTGAGCAACCCCAACTGGATTTCATGCGGACGCAGCGCATGCAAGCGATCAAAGCCGTCGGCAAAACGCTGCAGCGTCTCGCCCGGCAGACCAAAGATCAAGTCGGTGTGCAGGTGGGCATGGGTGTGCTGCATCAGCCAGGCCAGATTGGCAGCGGTCTTGTCATTGTCCTGGCGGCGGGAGATGCGCTGCTGCACTTCCCCATCAAAGGTCTGTATGCCCACCTCCAGCTGCAGGACGCCGGGCGGGAACTGCACCAGCAACTCCTTCAGGCGCGCCGGCAAGTGGTCGGGGATCACCTCGAAGTGCAGGAACAGGTCATCGCTCAGGCGCTCCAGAAAGAACTGCAGGATGCGCACCGAGGTGTCCACCTTGAGGTTGAAGGTGCGGTCCACAAACTTGAAGTTGCGCGCGCCGCGCTGATACAGGCTGTCCATCGCGGCCAGAAAGGCGTCCAGCGGAAACGCCCGGGCCGTCTTGTCCAGCGAACTCAGGCAGAACTCGCAGGTGAACGGACAACCGCGCGAGGCCTCCACATACAGCAGGCGGTGCGCCAGATCGGCATCGGTGTACTGGTCATAGGGCAGCGCGATGTCGGCCAGATCGGGCTGCACGCCAACGATCACCTTCATCAGCGGGCGCGGACCGTGCAACAGGGACTGGCACAGCGCGGGAAAACTGATGTCACCCCAGCCGGTGATGAGGTGATCGGCCCGTTGCACGATCTCCTGCGACTCCCACTCGTGGCTGACTTCGGGGCCGCCCAGCACGATCTTCACGTCGGGGCGCACCTGTTTGAGCAGCCGCACCAGTTCCGTGGTTTCGGTCACATTCCAGATGTAGACACCCAGGCCGATGATGCGCGGCTGCAGGGCCAGCAGTTCGTCTGCCAGTTCCTGCGGCTGGCGGTGGATGGTGAATTCGCGCAACACCGTGCGACTGGTCAGATCCCCCATATTGGCCAGCAGGTAGCGCAGCCCCAGCGAGGCGTGGATGTACCTGGCGTTCAGGGTGCACAAGATGATGTCGGGAGGGGTGGCAGGCATGGCGGATCAATCGATTGACTTGAGTCAAGTAGAAGCGAAACTTATTTAGAACTTCTCCCAATTAGAACTAGAGTGAAGATCTGTTGAAGGAGTTCACCATGGACATTCTCTTGCAAGTTGCCATCATTCTGGTCTGCCTGTTCTACGGCGCACGCAAGGGTGGCGTGGCACTGGGGTTGCTGGGCGGCATTGGCATCGTGATCATGGTCTTTGCCTTCAAGCT
>JAVBYK010000189.1 GCA_030824095.1 bacterium | reverse complement strand
GGGGCCTACGGTAAAATCATCCGCGTGGAACTCCTGCACAAACTACACGACGAGCTGAAGTACGACGGTCTGGACGCCCTGACCCGGGGCATACGCCAGGACTGCGACGACGCACGCGCCTGGTTCGCTGCCCGAATTTGACAGGGCTTGCCAGACGCACCTTGCCCCGCGTCACGTCTGCCCCCACAGACACCTGCTCGCGCGTGCGGCACACACCGACTGGGCCGCGCGGCCCCACACGATTTCCTAGATTGAGCTTGCCATGACTGATTCCGCCACCCCACCCGTCGACTACCGCAGCACCCTGAACCTGCCCGACACCCCCTTCCCCATGCGCGGCGACCTGCCCAAGCGGGAACCGGCCTGGGTCAAGGACTGGAACGAACACGGCCTCTACAAGAAACTGCGGGAGCACCGTCAAGGCGCACCCCTGTTTGTCTTGCACGACGGCCCGCCGTACGCCAACGGCAAGCTGCACATCGGCCATGCGCTGAACAAGGTTCTGAAGGACATGATCGTCAAGTCCAAGCAATTGGGCGGCTTTGATGCGCAGTACATCCCCGGCTGGGACTGCCATGGCCTGCCGATCGAAAACGCTATCGAGAAACTGCATGGCCGCAACCTGAGCCGTGACGACATGCAGGCCAAGAGCCGCGCCTACGCCACCGAGCAGATCGACCAGCAGCGCGAGGACTTCAAACGCCTGGGCGTGCTGGGCGACTGGGAGCGCCCCTACCGCACCATGGACCCCGCCAATGAGGGCGGCCAGATCCGCGCCTTCAAGCGCGTCATCGAGCGCGGCTTTGTTTACCGTGGCCTGAAACCCGTGTACTGGTGCTTTGATTGCGGCTCCAGCCTCGCCGAATTCGAGATCGAATACGCCGACAAGAAGAGCGACACGCTGGATGTGGCGTTTGAAGCCAATGACCCCGCTGCGCTGGCCAAGGCCTTTGGACTGTCTGCGCTACCTGGCGATGGCAACAAAAAAGCCTTTGTGGTGATCTGGACCACTACCGCCTGGACCATCCCCGCCAACCAGGCCCTGAACGCCCACCCCGAGCTGGAATACGCCCTGGTGGACACGCCGCGCGGTGTGCTGCTGCTGGGTGCCAGCCTGGTCGAGAAATGCCTGGAGCGCTTCAAGCTGGAAGGCAGCGTCATCGCCAAGACCACCGGTGAAAGTCTGCGCGGCCTGGTGTTCCGCCATCCCCTGTATGACGTGGACAGCGGCTCCAATGAATTCAGCTACAAGCGCCTCTCGCCGCTGTACCTGGCCGACTACGTCAGCGACTCTGACGGCACCGGCATCGTGCACTCGGCACCGGCCTACGGTCTGGACGACTTCAACAGCTGTGTGGCCCATGGCATGGCCTATGCCGACATCCTGAACCCGGTTCAGGGCAACGGCAGCTACACCGAAGAACTGCCTCTGTTCGGCGGCCTGAACATCTGGAAGGCCTGCCCGGTCATCCTCGACACCCTGCGTACGCACGACCGCCTGATGGCCACCAGCCCGATCGTCCACAGCTACCCACACTGCTGGCGCCACAAGACGCCGGTGATCTACCGGGCCGCTGCCCAGTGGTTTGTGCGTATGGACGAAGGCCCCGGCGTATTCACCAAGGACAAGGCACCCAAGACGCTGCGCCAGCTAGCCCTGGACGCCATCGAGGCCACCAACTTCTACCCGGAAAACGGCAAGGCGCGCCTGCGCGACATGATCGCCAACCGGCCCGACTGGTGCATCTCGCGCCAGCGCAGCTGGGGCGTGCCGGTGCCCTTCTTCCTGCACAAGGATTCGGGCGAGCTGCACCCCAACACCATGGCCATCCTGGACCAGGCCGCAGACATCGTGGAAAAAGGCGGCATCGAGGCCTGGAGCCGCGTGACTGCTGCCGACATCCTGGGTGCGGCCGATGCGGAGCACTACACCAAGAGCACCGACATTCTGGAGGTCTGGTTCGACTCCGGCTCAACCTTCCAGCACGTGCTGCGCGGCAGCCACAAGGACGCCTATGCCCGAGCGCCCTACCACGCAGAAGGCCCCGAAGCCGACCTGTATTTGGAAGGCCACGACCAGCACCGCGGCTGGTTCCACAGCTCGCTTTTGCTGGGTTGTGCCCTGTACGACCGCGCACCGTACCGCGGCCTGCTGACCCACGGTTTTGCCACTGACGGCCAGGGCCGCAAGATGAGCAAGAGCCTGGGCAACACGGTAGACCCGCAGACTGTGACCAGCAAGATGGGCGCCGAAATCGTGCGCCTGTGGGTCGCCAGCACCGACTACTCCGGCGACCTGAACATCGACGACAAGATCCTGGCCCGCGTGGTCGACACCTACCGGCGCGTGCGCAACACGCTGAAGTTCCTGCTGGCCAACGTCAGCGACTTCGATCCCGTCAAGGACGCTGTGCCTGTGGACCAGATGCTGGAGATAGACCGCTACGCGCTGTCGCGTCTGGCCCAGTTGCAGACCGACATCCTGGCCCACTACAAGGTGTATGAGTTCCACCCGGTGGTGGCCAAGCTGCAGGTCTACTGCAGCGAGGACCTGGGCGCCTTCTACCTCGACGTGCTCAAGGACCGGCTCTACACCACCGGCGCCAACTCGACAGCCCGCCGCTCGGCCCAGACCGCGCTGTGGGCCATCACCCAGGCCATGTTGCGCTGGATGGCGCCGTTCCTCTCGTTCACGGCCGAAGAGGCGTGGAGCGTACTGGGTGCCGCCGGTAAAACGCCGACTGCAACCAAGGAATCGATCTTCATGGATGGCTACCTGGCGCTGGCCGAGCCGGATGTGGATTTGCTCGCCAAGTGGAGCCGCATCCGCGAGATCCGCGAAGCGGTGAACAAGGACATCGAAACCGTGCGCACCGAGGGCAAGGTAGGTTCCAGCCTGCAGGCCACCGTACAACTGACCGTACCAGCCGACGACCACGCTGTCCTGTCCAGCCTGGGCGAGGATCTGAAGTTTGTGTTCATCACGTCCGCTATTGAATTGGTAGCAGGTGACGCAGTATCCGCGAGGGTCAATGCATCAGAAGCCGTGAAGTGCGAGCGCTGCTGGCACTACCGCGACGATGTCGGCGCAGACGCCACCCACCCCACCCTGTGTGGCCGTTGCACCAGCAATCTGTATGGTGCAGGCGAACAAAGGGTGCACGCCTGATGGCCACCCGCATCTACCGCGGTAGCGGCGGGGGCACTGGCCTGCTGCAATGGTTGGGCCTGGCCTTCATCATCGTGCTGGTGGACCAGTTCACCAAGGTGCTGATCCTGGGCTACTACCACCTGCACGACAGCACCTATGTGACCAGCTTCTTCAACGTGGTGCGGGCCCACAACACGGGTGCTGCCTTCTCGTTCCTGGCCGATGCCTCGGGCTGGCAGCGCTGGTTCTTCACTGCCATCGGCGTCATCGCCGTGGGGGTCATCGTCTGGATGCTGCGCTCGCACCCGGGCCAGAAGCTGTTCAGCTTCTCCATGGCCTGCATTCTGGGCGGCGCGGTGGGCAATGTGATCGACCGCATTGCGCACGGCTACGTGATCGACTTTCTGGATTTCCACTGGAACTGGTTGGCTCCGGTGTTTGCCGGCGGACATTTCCCCGCCTTCAATGTCGCCGACAGCGCCATCACCATCGGCGCGGTCTGCCTGATCCTCGATGAGCTGTTGCGGGTGAGGAAGAGCTAAGTCAGAACAGGTAGCCGACGGACAGGACCTGTTCGCTCATCCAGATCGACTGGTCCGCGGAGCCCTGGTACACCGGCACGCGGTTGAGCACCCCATACGCAAACTTCTGCGTGAGTTCCATGTACAGGGAGTTGTAGACACGGTAGCGAAGCCCCACCTCCACCCCGGCGGTCCAGCCGTTGATTTGCCACCAATCGTCACGCCCGGTGCAGCAGATCTTCTCGCTCTTGGGGCCGACCTGGTTAGTGCGCCCCAGGATCGTGTTTTCGGCATGGGGCAACAAAATACCTGCGCCCACGCGGCTGATGGCCTGCAGATGGCCCGTTTTCTGTTCAGGGCCAGCAAGATGGTGCAGCCACACGGCATTGACCATGATGTGGTTCAGGCCGTTGTGCAGGGCGTAGTCAAAAGTCTGCGCGTCCAGCACCATCGGAGTATTGACCGGTTGGCCGTTGATGACGCCGGTCACCTGGGCCACCTGGTTGCCATTGGTGTTGTATTTGCTGTGGTCCAGCGACACTTCAATGGCAAAGGTCTTCTCGGGGTTCATGAACTTGCCCACACGCACGTTTTCCTGCGGGTCCGTCCAGTTCAGCTGGGTCAGCGAACGCAGTGAATGCTCAACGGATGCTGGAAAGTCACTGGCCGCCACCTGGCGCACGGTGAAATCATTGCCAAGGCCAGGCTGGGATACATGGATGTCGGACGGTGCGTAATGCTGGCGGCTGTACCCCCAGGATGCGTACCAGTTGCCTTCTTCGCGTGGAGCACGGTCCACCTTCTTCTCGGTGGCGGTGGATGCCGCCGGCGCCGTGGCGCTGGTCTGTGCGAAGCTGGCAGGCAACAGGAAGAGGCTGGCTGCGCACAGGGCGACAGCGCGCAGGGGGGATGCAATAGAAAGGGTCATAGGAGGGCAATTTTAGCTGCCCCGCCTGTTCTGGCCTCAGAGCGTGAGGATGGTGCAGCCCGTGGTCTTGCGCGCTTCCAGGTCGCGGTGCGCCTGCTGCACGTCTTCCAGGGCATAGCGCTGTGCAATGTGGATCTTCACCCGGCCGCTGCCCACCACGTCAAACAGGTCATCGGCCATGGCCTGGGTGCTCTCACGCGTGGCAATGTGGGTGAACAGCGTCTGGCGGGTCACATAGATGGAGCCTTTGGGCCCCAGGATGCCGGGCGCAAACGGCGCCACAGGACCCGAGGCATTGCCAAAGCTGGCCATCAGGCCAAACGGCGCCAGGCAGTCCAGCGACTTGTCCCAGGTGTCTTTGCCCACCGAGTCGTACACCACCTTCACGCCTTTGCCGCCGGTGATCTCCTTGACCCGGGTCGCGAAGTCTTCCGCTGCGTAATTGATAGCAAACTCTGCACCATTGGCGAGGGCCAGGGCACATTTCTGTTGAGAACCGGCAGTCCCGATGAGGCGCAGGCCCAGGGCCTTGGCCCACTGGCAGGCGATCAGGCCCACGCCACCGGCTGCGGCGTGGAACAGCACAAAGTCACCCGGATTCAGGCCGCCCTGGGGCAGCGTCTTCTTGAGCAGGTACTGCGCCGTCAGGCCCTTGAGCATCATGGCAGCGCCGGTGTCGAAATCAATGGCATTTGGCAGCTTGCACACGCACTTGGCTGGCATGACCCGCACATCGCAATAACTTCCCGGGGGCTGGCTGGCGTAGGCGGCACGGTCGCCGACCTGCAGGTGGGTGACGCCCGCGCCCACCGCCTCGACGATGCCGGAGGCTTCCATGCCCAGTTGCAGCGGCATCGCAGCGGGGTACAGGCCGCTGCGCTGGTAGACATCGATGAAGTTCAGGCCCACGGCCTTGTGGCGGATGCGAATTTCGCTGGGGCCGGGCTCACCCACGCTGACCTGCACCAGCTTGAGCTGCTCGGGGCCTCCGTGTTGGTCGATCTGGATGGCGCGGGACTGGATGGTACTCACGGTGTTCTCCGGTGTTCAAAGGGGTTGCAAACGATGCGGTCTGTGCGCGGCAATGGTGCCACGAAATGCCCCCGTGTGCCCACCGCCGGCCATTGGCCTTGTACAGTCCAGCCATGACCCAGAAATTGACCCCCACCGCTGCCGCACTGCTGATCATTCCGCCCATGCTGTGGGCCGGCAACGCCGTGGTGGGGCGCGTGGTCAGCCCAATGATCTCGCCGATGCTGCTGAACCTGCTGCGCTGGGCCCTGGCCTTTGTGGTGCTGCTGCCGCTGGCCGGCAGCGTGCTGCGCCGGGACAGCCCGCTGTGGCAGCAGTGGCGCCGCTTTCTGTTCATGGCGCTCCTGAGCACCAGCGGCTACAACGCCCTGCTCTACCTGGCACTCAATACCTCCACCCCGATCAACGTCACGCTGGTAGGGGCCAGCACGCCGGTGTGGATGCTGCTGATCGGGCGCTTCTTCTTCCGCCAGGCCATCACGGGCCGGCAAGTGGTGGGTGCCGCACTGTCGATTGCCGGCGTGGTGCTGGTGCTGTGCCGCGGTCAGTGGGAGCTGCTGCTGGGCCTGCACCTGGTGGCCGGCGACCTGTATGTGCTGGCGGCGAGCATGGGCTGGGCCTATTACAGCTGGATGCTGGCCCACCCCACGCCCGAGTCGGCACCGCTGCGCGCCGACTGGGCGGCTTTTTTGTTGGGGCAAGTCGTGTTTGGCCTGGCCTGGTCCCTGCTGTTTGCGGGCGTGGAGTGGGCGGTGACCGATGTGCGTCTGCAATGGAGCTGGCCGCTGGCGGCGGCGCTGGCCTTCATTGCCGTGGGCCCGGCCGTGATCGCCTACCGCGCCTGGGGCGCCGGCGTGACACGCGCCGGTGCGGCGGTAGCTGGCTTCTTCATCAACCTGACACCGCTGTTCACGGCGCTGCTGTCATCGGCTTTCCTGGGCGAGCCGCCACGGCTGTTCCATGCCCTGGCCTTTGTGCTGATCGTGTCGGGCATCGTGCTGTCGTCACGCCGCTAACTTACCGCCAGCGCCAGCTCGGCAATACGATCCGCACCGTCACCATCCGCCAGCATGCGGGACTGCACCGCGTTCAATCTGGACGCCAGAGTGGTATCCCCCAAAGCCCACTGCCACGCCTGTGCCAGAGCCTGCGGCCCGGCTTCCGGGGCCAGCGTGCGTGCCAGACCCATCCGCTGCAACCGGTCGGCATTGTCTGGCTGGTCATGGCAGGTGGGCACCAGCCACTGCGCGATGCCGGTCCGCAGGGCCTCGGCCGCGGTACCGATGCCGCCGTGGTGGACCACCAGTTGCACGCGCGGCAACAGGCTCTCAAACGGCGCAAAGCGGACCCGCAGCACCGAGCCAGAGGTGGGAATTGACCCGGTATCCGCCTCCACCACGATGACCCGTGCGCCCTGGGCCAGCGCAAACGCCGTCACCCGCGCTACCCAGGCCGGCCGGACCGCCACTGCAGTGCCAGCAGTCACGACCACGACAGGGCCATCTCCGCCACGCAAAAAAGCTTCGACCTCACCCGACAGCGGACGCGGCACTCCACTGGGCTGGGGGAATCCGGCAAACACGCCCGCAAGCGGCCAATCGGACGCCGCCGGGGCCAGCCATTCGGGGAACGCATACGCCACCCGCTGTGGTGAGTGGATCCACTGCGAAAACAGCCGCCGCTGGGGTGGCAGACCGAGTTCGGCGCGAAACGGATTGACCTGGGCGCCGATCACCGGATCGATGCCCCAGCGCTCGGCTGCAGCGACCAGCCCCTGCTGCAGCCATTGCGGCCAGCCGGGCGGTATCGAGTGGGCCGGCCAGCGCGGCGGCCGCACCCGGGAAAGCATGAGCGAGGGCGACAAGTGCACGGTGGTGTTCGCAAAACCGTCGCACTCCTGCGCCAGCCGCGCGGCCACGGCAAACGAAGAACTGACGAGGACGGTGTCGGCTGGCTGCCACCCGCGCCGCAGCGCCGCCAGGCCGCTGCGCATGGCAGCGCCGTAGTAGCGCCAAGAGTCGGCCAGACCATGGCGGGCGGTCCAGACGTCTGCCGCGTCAAACACCTGGGAAAAGGTGTCGTCGGCGCCGATGCTGGCGAAGGTGACATCGGTTGCCTGCACCAGGCCGGCGTAACGCTGCGGCGCCAGCAGGGTTGTCTGCAGGCCGCGCGCCGCCAGGCGCTCGGCCACAGCAGCCAGGGGTGCCACGTCGCCCCCGGATCCGACCGCCAACACGGCGGCACGGCGATAGGAATGCAATGGGGTTTTCATAGACCCCGAAGACTACCGGCCATCCTCCGTTTGGGATTGAACAAACCCGACATCGGCAGCGGCCGGCCGGAACGCCCAGTAGCCGCTTTGCGCCGATGCCAGCGCGCCGCGGGTCTGCCCGGGCGTGTGCCCGGCCACCTGGCGGTATTCACGGGTCATGTGGGCCTGGTCGGCATAGCCGGCACCGGCAGCCACGCCGGCCAGCGGCTCACCGGTCCGGGCCAGTTGCACCAGGGACGCCTCGAAGCGCCTGGTGGTCAGCCAGCGCTTGGGACTCAAACCAAACGCCCGGCCGAAACGCCGCTCAAACTGGCGCGCACCCAGGCCCAGGCGCGAAGCCGCGCCAGCCACGCTGCCGGCATCCTGCAAGGCGCGGCACAGGTCCTCGCGGCCATCCGGCGTAGCGTCGTGGCCGCCACGGGCAAGGGTCTGCAGGGCGGCACCCAGGCCATCCGGGTTGTGGACCGCATCCACCCAGGCCTGCACCACGCCCGCACCGCACAGGGGTGCCAGCGCGCGTCCATCCATCCAGGCGTCAACCAGCGTGCGCGCCGCCACGCCAAACCAGTCGGACAACAGCCACGGCTGCAGCACCACGCTGAGGGAGCGCAGGGGCGCGGATGCCAGCGTCGCCAGCGGAGCCGTCATAGGCCCGCACAAAAAGATGCCGGGAAACGGCTGGCCGCACACGCCACTGGTGCGCACCGTGCCGCTGGCCACCACATTCAGGCAGGCGTAGACATTGGCCGGCACCGTGCCGAGCACATCGGCCCCCGCCA
>JAVBYK010000108.1 GCA_030824095.1 bacterium | reverse complement strand
GGTGCATCGTTCAGGGTCTGGCTGCGCCGCAACACGGTGTGGATGCGGGCCACCAGTTCGCGCGGCTCAAAGGGTTTGCTGATGTAGTCATCGGCGCCGTTCTCCAGGCCAATCACGCGGTCCAGTGGGTTGGAGCGGGCGGTGAGCATGATGATGGGCATGACCGACTGCTGGCGCACCTCGCGCGCCAGGGCCAGGCCATCGGTGCCGGGCAGCATCACGTCCAGCACCACCAGGTCAATCGCCTCCCGGGCCAGCACGCGGCGCATGGCGACGCCATCGCCTGCGGTGTGCACGGTGAAGCCGAAGGGCGTCAGGTAATCCTGCAGCAACCGGGTGATGTCCGCGTCGTCATCGACGATCAGTATCTGGGCCGAAACGTTCATGGTGCCAACGAGTGTAGGCAGCCACCCGGCCGCATAAGCGCGGAACTGGGTGGCCTTTGCCCCGCTCATCCGGGGCTCGAAATGCCCTGTGTGTCAGCCTTGGTACAAAGCAGACATCAGGGGTTCACCGGCGCCACCAAGAATGGACGCGTCACCTCTCGCCCACGGTCTGTTGGTGACACATCAACCAACCCACAAACGAAAGGAACGACTATGAGCACCATCAGCGGCGTCGGCGGCTCGGGCAATGCCTGGGCCGCCGCGGCCACAACCCAACGCGCCAACCACCAGGCCAGAATGTTTGCCAAGGTGGACAGCGACGGCAGCGGCGGCGTGGACCAGTCCGAACTGGGCTCCATGCTCGACACCATCAGCCAGAAGACCGGCACCAGCTTTGACGACACGGCCAAGGTGTTCGCCTCCATGGACACCGACAGTGACGGTAGCCTCACAAGCGACGAGCTGGACACCGGCATGAAGAGTGTGATGCCGCCGCCCCCATCCACCATGGACTTTGCCAACGCCCACCAGGGCGCTGGCGGCCCGCCTCCCGGGGGGCCACCGCCGGATGCGGCGGCCGGCGGCAGTGCGTCGTCTTCCAGCAGCTCCAGCACCACCTATGACGCCCTGGACACCAACCAGGACGGCACGGTGTCGCTGGCCGAACGGCTGGCCGGCGCTACCCAAAGTGACCCGGTGCAGGAGCTGTTCAAGGCCATGGACGCCAACAGCGACGGCACGGTCAGCCAGACGGAGACGGACACCTTTGCCAAGCAGTTGTCGGATCTGGTGGCGCAGTCCACGGACAGCAGTGCGACCTCCGCTTCCACCGATGGAACCGATCAGGGCTTTGATATCGCCAAGCTGGCGCAAATGCTGTACGACCAGGTGGCCGAAGGCGGCTTGTCCAACTCCAGCCAGGGCAACACGCTCAGCGCCGTTGCCTGAGCCCGGCACAGGCTCCCTCTCTGCACGGATACCCGCGTGGAGGGGGCTTCAGGAAATGGCTTGAAGGGAAATGAGACCCTAGCCCTCGTGGAATATGCGCATATAGCTACTATTTTTGTAGCAAACCGGCAATCGCCCGGGGGTAGATCACATGCTCCTGGGTCAGCACGCGCGCCGCCAGTGTGTCGGCGGTGTCGTCCGGCAGCACCGGCACCACGGCCTGCGCCAGGATGGGGCCATGGTCCAGCTCGGCCGTGACCTGGTGCACGGTCACGCCGGCAAATTGGCAGCCGGCGTCAATGGCACGCTGGTGCGTGTGCAGGCCCGGAAAGGCGGGCAACAGTGAGGGGTGGATGTTCACCAGGCGCCCGGCATAGCGGTTCACAAAGCCCGGCGTCAGGATGCGCATGAAGCCGGCCAGCACCACCAGCACTGGCGCACCGGGCGCGTCAAAGCGGTCAATCACCGCGGCCAGGGCCGCGTCAAACTCCTCGCGCGAGGCAAAGGCCTTGTGGTCCAGCACCTCGGTGGCAATGCCCTGTTCGCGGGCAAATACCAGACCTTTGGCGTCGAGCTTGTTGCTGATGACGGCCGCCACCTGGGCACCGAGCCGTTCGCGCCAGCCGTCGCGCTGTGCAGTCTTGACGATGGCTGCCATGTTGGAGCCGCCGCCGGAAATCAATATGACGATGTTTTTCATGTTCCGCCGAATTATCGCCGGGCGGCTTATGCCGCTGTCTGCCAACAGAAGGAGAAGCCCGATTCGCCGGCCCTGTGTGCGGTAGCGCACAGAAAGGTGCGCGCCTTCCCACTAAGCTGGATTTGGATACAGCCGCGCACTAAACAGCTTGCCAACATGAACAAACCGAGAGCCCTATGAATATTGACTGCACACCCCCACTTCGGCGCCTATCGCTTCTTCTCACATCCATGGCAGTATTTGCATTGGCGACTTCCACCAGCGCCTTTGCAGCCACTGCACCCGCCATGGGGACGACCAGCACCTACGGCATCGTCTCCAGCACGTTCACCAACACGGCCAATCCCACGGTCATCAATGGATCGGTCTGCTACACCACCGCACCGGTTCTGCCACCAACCACCATCACCGGTGCCACGCTGATTCCCTGCCCGGTGGCAACGGGAACGGACCAGGGCACTGCACTGGCCAACATCAATGGCCAGGCTTGCGTATCCCTGGGTGTTGGCGCAGTGGCGCTGAACACCGTCAACCTGGGCTCCGGTCTGGGCGTCTTCACACCCGGCTGCTACTCCTCGGGCGGGGCCATGTCGGTCGCAGCAGGCACGGTCACCCTGAGTGGCCCAGGGGTGTACATCTTCCGGTCAACCGGCACACTCACCACCGCCGCGGGCACCAGCGTGGCGGTCGCAGGAGGCGCCTGCGCCGCCGATGTGTTCTGGGCACCCAATGGTTCCACCACGCTGGGCGCCAATACCAGCTTTGTCGGCAACATTCTGGACGGCGTGGCCAACGCGGTCACGATGGGAAGCACTTCCACCCTGGTCGGTCGCATCCTGTCCTATGGCGGTGTGGTCACCACCAACGCCGACACCATCACCGTGCCCACCTGCGCGCCGTTTGGCAGCGGTGCGTCAACCATTCCGACACTTTCCGAGTGGGGCCTGATTCTTCTCTCCGGTCTGATTGCCATTGTGGGCTTTGTGCAGATGCGCAAACGCAATCCGGCGGCATTCCTGAATCGCCATTGATAGCAGCCGTGCGGTGCACCAGTCCGGGTTGACCCATGCGGCGCTTCTTCTTCCTCTTCATCGGTGTGCAACTGGGGCTTTTCGCCCTGGCGCAAGTGGCGCTGGTCAAGCAATACCTGGTGCTGCCCTGGACCGGCCTGCTGACCCGGGCGTGTGCGTCCATCGTTACCCAGTTTGATGCCAACGCCGCTGCCATGGGCAAGGTGCTCTGGAACCCCGCTACCGGTCAGGGCGTATCCATAGAGCCTGGCTGCAACGGCGTGGAGGCCTACATCATTCTGGTGGCGGCCATTGCGGCGTTTCCGGCCACCTGGCGTGATCGACTCTGGGGTCTGGTCCTCGGTTTCGCGGCCATCCAGGGGATCAATGTCCTGCGGGTCATCAGCCTGTTCTACCTGGGGCAGTGGAGCGAAGCGGCATTCCACCTCTTCCACACCTACCTGTGGCAGGGCCTGATCATGCTGGACGTGCTGGTGTTCTGGCTGGTGTGGGCCAGAAGCAGCACCCGGCGTGGTGCGCAGAGCGTGGCTTGCGGAATTCCTGGAACGGTCTGCACATGACACGTCCCACCTCCCTGACGCGCTTCTTTGCCAGCACGGCCGTGCTGTTCCTGGTCCTCACACTGCTGTGGACACAGGTCTCGGCCTGGACCTCGTATCCGGCAGCAACGATCGCGCAAATCCTGTTGGACAGCAACGCCGAAGACTGGGTGGAATCCACCCACAACACGCCGGGGCAGTTGAAAGCAACTACCAAATTCCGCAAGGTGTTGTCCGAAACCCAGGTCTCCACACCGATTGCGGTGGTGGAGCCCGCGCACTATGCCTATGGAACAACGTTGTTTCTGGCTCTGCTGCTGGCGTCACGCAGTCGCAGTCTGTTCAGGCGGGGGCTCACCGGGTATGCGCTGCTGCTGATTCCCCAGGCGTTCAGCCTGGTTTTCGTGCTGCTGTACCAGATTGTTCGGGAGATACCGGCCCCTTTGCTGGGCCTTGCACCCTGGCAACTGGATGGCATCGCCATGGGGCAGCTGTTTGGCACCGTGGTTCTGCCCACCCTGGCACCCGTGGCGCTGTGGCTCTGGATGGACAGCGAGTTCCTCGCCGGTCTGGTTGCCAACAGCAGCCTCTCCAGGCCTTTCCCGAGTCCCGGCTACAAAGGCCCGCTCTACCCGGGCTCCACCTCCTGAAACGCCCGCCCGTGGTAGCTGTCCAGCAATAGCTGCCGCAGTTCTGCAATCAGCGGAAAGCGCGGATTGGCGCCGCTGCACTGGTCATCGAACGCCGCCTCGGCGATGCCATCGAGCCGGGCCAGGAAGTCGCCCTCCTTGACACCCGCAGCCGCAATGGAGGGGGGAATATCCAGGCGGCTCTTCAGCGTTTCGATCCATTCAATCAACAGGTGCGCACATTCGTGGTCGTGTTCGGCCTGCAGCCCCAGGTGACGCGCGATCTCGGCGTAGCGCCGCACGCCCTGTGGCCGGTCGTACTGGCTGTACGCGGTCTGCTTGGTCGGGACATCCGCCGCGTTGTAGCGGATCACATTGGGCAGCAGCAGGGCAATGGCCAGCCCGTGGGGCAGGTGAAACGCGGCACCCAGCGCGTGGGCCATGGAGTGGCAGACGCCGAGAAACGCATTGGCAAACGCCATGCCGGCAATGGTCGCCGCGTTGTGAACCTTTTCACGGGCGATGGGACTGTCGGCGCCATGCAGATAGGCCGATGGCAGGTGTTCATGGAGCAGCTTCAAAGCCTGCAGGGCCTGGCCGTCGCTGTATTCATTGGCCATGACCGACACATAGGCCTCGATGGCGTGGGCCACCGCGTCAATGCCACCATAGGCCGTCAGCGGCTTGGGCAGATGCATGACCAGATTGGCATCGATGATGGCCATGGTGGGGGTCAGCTGGTAATCGGCAATCGGGTACTTCACCCCGCTCACCTCGTCCGTGACCACCGCAAAAGGCGTCACCTCCGACCCGGTGCCCGACGTGGTGGGCACCGCCACCAGAATCGCCTTGCGCCCCATGTTGGGGAAGCGGTAGATGCGCTTGCGGATGTCCATGAAACGCAGCGCCAGATCGGCGAAGTGGACTTCCGGGTGCTCGTACATCACCCACATGATCTTGGCCGCATCCATGGGGGAGCCCCCGCCCAGCGCCAGAATCACATCCGGGCGGAATGCATCGGCCCTGGCAAGCCCCTTGCGCACCACCGCCAGCGTTGGGTCGGCGCTGACGTCGGCGAAGCACTCCACCTCCATGCCCTGCTGCTTGAGCAGGCGCATGACATCGTCCACGCAACCGCTCTCCAGCAGGAAGCGGTCGGTCACGATCAGGCAGCGCGCGCGACCCCCCAGATCCTCCAGGGCAAAGGGCAGGCAGCCCCGGCGGAAGTAGATGGCCTTGGGCAGCTTGTGCCACTGCATGTTCTCGGCGCGCTTGGCGATGATCTTCTTGTTGATGAGGTGCTTGGGACCCACGTTTTCGGAGATGGAATTGCCACCCCATGAGCCGCAGCCCAGTGTCATCGAGGGTGGCAGGTTGAAGTTGTACAGGTCACCAATGCCCCCCTGGGACGACGGCGTGTTGATCAGGATGCGGGCCGTCTTCATCACACTGCCAAAACGGGCCACGCGCTGCGGCTGCAGGTCCTGGTCGGTGTACAGCACGGAGGTGTGCCCCATGCCCCCCAGGGCCACGAGTGCGCAGGCCTTGGCGCAGGCCTCCTCGAAGTGGCAGGCATGGTAGAGGGCCAACAGGGGCGACAGCTTCTCGTGGGCAAAGGGCTCCGACTCCGCGATCTCGGTGACCTCGCCAATCAGCACCTGGGTGTTGGGCGGAACCGCTATGCCCGCCATGCCGGCGATCCGGCATGCCGACTGGCCGACGATCGCTGCATTCAATTGCCCTTCCTGAAATGCCAGTTTGCGCACCGCGTCGAGCTCCCCCGGTGACAGGATGTGCCCGCCGTGCTCGGCGAATCGCTGGCGAACCTGCGCATAAACACCATCCACCACGATGACCGCCTGCTCCGAGCTGCAGACCATGCCGTTGTCAAACGTTTTGGACATCAGGATGGAGGCCACGGCACGCTTGATGTCGGCAGTCTCGTCGATCACAACCGGAGTATTGCCCGCCCCCACGCCAATGGCGGGCTTGCCGGACGAATAGGCCGCATGCACCATGCCCGGACCACCCGTCGCCAGGATCAGACGCACATCCGGGTGCTGCATCAGGTGGTCCGTCATGTCCGGGCCCGGGGCATCAATCCAGCCGATGATGTCCGCAGGGGCGCCTGCGCAGACGGCGGCCTGCAGCACGACACGGGCCGCCTCACAGGTCGATTTCGCCGCGCGCGGGTGGGGCGAGAAGACAATGCCGTTGCGGGTCTTCAGGCTGATCAGCGCCTTGAAGATGGTGGTCGATGTGGGGTTGGTAGTGGGCACCAGGCCGCAGATGATGCCCATGGGATCTGCCACCGTCATGGTGCCAAAACTGTCATCCTCCGAGAGCAGGCCACAGGTCTTCTCGTCCTTGTACTTGTGGTAGATGTACTCGGAGGCAAAGTGGTTCTTGATCACCTTGTCCTCCAGGATGCCCATGCCGGTCTCTTCCACCGCCAAGCGGGCCAGCGGGATGCGCGCATCGGCGGCCGCCAGCGCGGCACTGCGAAAGATCACATCCACCTGTTCCTGGGAATAGTCCGCGTACAGGCGCTGCGCGTGCTTGACGCGCAGCATCAGGGCATCGAGCTCCTGCGTGTTGGTGATGGCGATGGGGCTTCTCCTCAAGGGGGTTGATCGTGTCGGTGCGCAGTGGGTGGCGGTGCCACTTCCGAGCGCCGGGAGCCGAAGAGGTTGGCGTACACCCAGGTGAATTCCGCACCAATCAGAAAAATCTGGGCCGAGTAATAGACCCACACCAGAATGACCACCAGCGACCCTGCAGCGCCAAAGCCGGTGGCAATCGCACTGCGGCCCACGTACAGTCCGATCAGCTCCTTGCCAAGCACGAACAGCACGGCGGTGAACGCGGCTCCGATCCAGACATCCTTCCACTGGACCCGCGCGCGCGGCATGACCTTGTAGATCAGGGCAAACATGGCTGCGATCAACGCAAAGCCACCCACTGCATTGGTGACGGCTGCAACGACATACCAGCCACCAAATACCGGCACCCACCAGCGCCCAATAAAAGCCAGCGCCGCACTGGCAACCAGGGATACGACGAGAAGAAAACCAATCGCCAGAATCATGCCGAACGAAAGCAGGCGCGCCCGCACCAGTGCAATCACACCACCGGCATAACCCCTCGCCGGCACGCGCCAGATGCGATCCAGCGCGTCCTGCAACTCACCAAATACGGTTGTGGCACCCACGAACAGGAGGACCAGGCCCAACACGGATATGGCCACGCCTTCAACAGGCTGTTGCACGCTGACCAGCAGGTCCTGAATGGCGGCCGCGCTGCGCTGCCCCATCATGGATTCGAGCTGTGCCGAGATCTCGCCCCGCGCGGCGTCTTCGCCGAACACCAGACCCGCCACGGAAATGACGATCAGCAAGAGAGGCGCCATCGAGAACACCGTGTAATAGGCCAGCGCCGCGCCCATGCTGGGCCCATAGTCCTGAACCCAGGAGGCAGCCACCTGGCGCATCACCATCCAGCTGGACCGCCCGGCCAACACGAGCGCTGCGGTCCAACGGGCCCGGCTCCAGGGCTGGGTTTCACGGGGGGCTGCATTCACCACAAAACGCTATCAAAAAAGTAGCTGAAAGTGCATATTCGACGAGGGCTGGAGGCCGATTTGGCTATAAGTCATATGGCCAGGGCGCTCAATTCACCACCGTCAGGTTGTCGTACACATTGCGCACACCCGGTGTATTCCATGCCGACTGGCGCGCCAGCTCGCGGTCCTGCCAGGTGTGCACGGTGCCACTCAGAAAGATCTCGGCCCCCTTGACCTCGACGGCGATGTCGTGTGCATCCGCCCGCGCACGGCGCCGCAGCGCCGCTTCGATGTCCGCCCGGACCGCATTCAGCGAGACGGTGGGCCGGATCGCGATCTGGTCACTGACGCCCGTGACGCCCATGAGGTGGCGAACCGCCATGCTGGCCGCCTGCCGCTGGTAGTCCCACTCCACGTCCCCGCTCAGGGTAATCCAGCCCTGTTCCACCTGAACCTTGATGGCATCCACCGGCAGCACCGTGGCCCACTGCAGGACGTTCTCCGCCGTGCGGGCAATGTCCGTATCGCTGTGCTGGACGGAGCCCGGCAGGCTCACCTGGATCTCCACTGCCGTGCCCCGGACACCCTGGACACGTTGGCTGGTCAGCTCGGCATCCCACTTTTGCGCATAGCTGCTGACATCGCCACTCAGGGTGACGATGCCGTCCCGCACCGCCACGCCGATGCGCGATGCGTCAATGGAAGGCTCCCAATGCAGTTCCTGAATCACGTCCTGCTGCACTTGAATGTCGGTTTTCATGGGATTCCTGGGTGGGTGGAGCGATGGACCCACTGTCCGGCAACGGCGCTGTCCGATCTGTTCGCTGCCGCACGGACCCTGAAAAGTTGCGGGAACACCATCGCAACCTTGGGCCACTCTGCGGTGCCACTGCAG